>NZ_JAZGPY010000002.1:0-144012 GCF_052217125.1 Yersinia sp. 2545 StPb PI | reverse complement strand
GATAAAGCCGCAGCCATCACAGGTAATGCCTGATGGGTTGGCGATAACCACCTGCGCTTTGCGGCCAGCGACCTCGATATAACCGTTAAGTTTACTCGGGTCGCGACTGTTGACTTCGTTGAGGATAATACTGGCTTCACCGCGCGCCAGCGACGGGTTACCGTTGACAAAACCGCCGAGTTGGGTCTGGTTGACACCGTGGCCGTTATTGAGGATCACCCCGCGATTATCAACATCGAACTGGCTGTAAACGTTACGCGAAACCCCACCGCTACTGGGTGTCTGGATATTGACCTGTGGCGTACCGTTGGCACTGCTGATAATGGTCGGCTGTTGGTTACCCGGCGCACTGGCATCGGCGACAATAGTGGCTTGCGCGGATAACGAGACGCAGCCCAAGGCCAGTAACAGACTAAAACTCAGCGACGATAAGGCACTGATACGGCGGCGTTGAGTATGCCCAAGACCTGATGAAGGCGACGAGGCGGCCCGACCGGAGGCGGCGATATCGGCTACCACCATTAATAAGCCACGCGCCTTGTTAAATACGATACGGTACAGGTTCTTATTCATGGTGACTCTCAACAGCTAAAGGGTTAATAAGGTGCATCAGTATTGCCAGTTCAGGTTAAAGCCCACAGTCACTGAGTCGGCTTTGAAGCCATCAGGTTTTGACAGTGGCTTGCCAGCAAACAGGTCATAACGGGTATTCAGCACAGTGCCGCGCACACCGACGACACTGCCCGCCAGATGGTGGCCCAGCAGATAAGGGTCGCTGCGACCACTGACCTCGCCGTAATCCACGCCGACATACAGTTCATGGCCTGGTAGCGGGGTATACCAGCCGAGATCATTGCGTACCGTCCAGCCGCGATCGGCATTCAGCGTGCGCTCACCATCAAAACCGCGCACTGACCAGCGGCCGCCGATGGAGAATTGATCCTGTGGCGTCAGGGGGGTGTTGGTGCTTTGCCGCTGATATTGCAGGTTGTAATGGACGTTTTGCGCCGCAACCACAAAAGGAATATCCAGTTGCGCATTCAAACGCAGAATTTTGCTCAGGGCAGTGGCTTCGCCGAAATACTCTTCTTGTGCCGGTACTGCACCCAACCAGCGGGTGCCGCGCTGGTAACTGATACCTGCGTCCAGTGTGGCCTGCGAGATAAAGTGGCGATGTTCCAGCCCGACACGCCAGGCCGAGGTACGGCGGCGCTGCACTTCAATTTCGGTATCATTGATATAGTTTTTCGACGAGCGGGTCAGCACATCGTAGGTCAGGGTAGTTTTTTGGCTGGCATTGCGGTGCAGCAGGCGGCTGAGTTGCAGCGTGACGTTCTCCGTCTCCCCCCGGTAATGGATATCGCCATTGAGGCCTGCCACCGTTTGGTGGTAGTCATAGCTGCTGGCGGTGATGCCCGCGGTCCAGTAACCGAACGGCAGCGAGTAATGGCCGGTGAGGTTATTGGTGCCTTTGTCGCCGCGATTTTTTATTGAGCCACCCGCAGAGACATAAAACAGGTCACTCAGTGAAAGCGGGTTATCCAGAAACAAGGTTGCGCCCCCTTGATAACGGCCGGTACTGCGGGTGCCGGAGTCATCCAGTGAAGCCGCCAGCCGCCACATTTTGCTCTGCTGCCAGCTCAGGGCGATATCGGTCTCGCCGGGGGCCTCACCGGGGACCAATTCCATGCTGGCTTGCACGGTGGGGACGCGCTGTAGGTTCTCCAGTCCTTGCTCGATATCACGCAAATCCAACAGGTTACCGGGGCGGGCAGGGAAGGCACTGAACAACGTGACATGGCGGTCACTGCCGGGCGTCAGCTCAACATGGCGTATTTTGCCGGGCACCACGTGTAACGCCAGCGTGCCGCGGTTTAAGTCCTGCTGCGGAGCCAGTACCCGGGTAGTCACATAGCCGTGGTCGATCAGGCGGTTTTGCATCTGGCTCATCAGCAGGTTAATGCCCTGGCCCCCCAAACACTGGCCTTGCGCCTGATTGGCGATGCGTTGCAGGGGCAACCAGCGGGGTAAAGGCTCTGCGCCACTGATTTTTATACGATCAATGGCAAAGCAGGGTTGCTCAACCGGGAAGACAATACGGCCCAAAGAGGCCACCGGCGCTGATAAGCGCACATCCGGTGTTGCGGGGGCCAAACGCTCTTCCAGTGCCCGTTGCCGGGCCTGTTGATGAATACTTTGCTCAACGGGGGGGGGGATTCCGCGCCATAACTGGCGAGCGGAATAAGGGTTATGGGCAATATTGTGCTTACCATGGATAGGCCATAGCAGAAACGGGACATCAGGAATGCCTTTGCCCCAGAATATGGGGAGAGTGATAGACTATAATTTGAGGCTATTCTGCCTGTCGCGGTGTTATTTTCAACCTGTTTTTGATGAGGCTAAATATCCCAGGGAAATAATTAATCAATCTTGTAGGAAATATCTGACAATAAAGTCATTGTGTGGGAAATATCGCACATAGAAGACAAGTTAAGTGAGAAATATCTTATTTATGAGCCAGGGTGAAGTATCAATAGCCGATGAGGTCCAGCAGAAGCGAAGCTGCAAAAACGACATCTATCTTAACTGGGGCAGCTATTAACAACACATCTAGCCAAGGATATACCCGATCCTTAACTGTTTGCGGGCAAAGTTCAACATCCATGTTGAATCATTCAACGTTGAAGCGTTACCCTTGGTTTCTTTCTTGGTATGAATGATAGAAGTACAAACCAATCAGTCCAATGGGTGCAATGAAAATGGCAAAAGCCCAACATAGTGCCATCATTATAAATTTTGTCATGAGAAATAATATGGCGTTAGTCCAGAATCTATTATCCCCAATGATATAGTTTATTAGGGTTTCATATACAAATCGTGAGTATGGGTACAGCAACGTACTAATAGCGAAAATAAATAGGGGTGGGAATTTCATCGGGGTCGTTGAGGTGCTTATGACCCATACAAAGGCCCCGAAGAACAACATACCAAAGAGGAAATTTCTAATGTAGTACTGCTTAGATAATCCGCCAATACTCTTTTTAATAAAATTGTTCATATACACAGTCCATTGAGTTAAATCCATTTACAAAAAATGAATATAAATTATAGCGGGCACCAATCCCAGGTATTTTCTAACCCGCTTCGGTGTTAAAGCATACGTTGCCGCTACTGCTTACCCCCACAATACGGTTGGAGTACGCTACCGCATAATAGAAGCCAGGGTCACAAGTGCCGCAGCCCCTAAATGTGCAATTTCGTCAATTCCGGTTGCCCCTCCCTCTTCTATACTTATCCTCCCCTTTGGGATTTACCTGTAGAGTGCCAAACTCGGACTCTTCGCCTGTTTATCGCTGCCACCCCTGTTATAATAGGCTATGCCTCAGCGGGTTACCGTTCGTCTGAGGCAGGGGCGCGGGGTGTTTCGGGGGCGTCACGTCCCGCAGAGTCCCCGTGTTATTGGCTTTACCCCTCTCCCACCGGAAACTCCCCAAAAAGACCCGTTTTTAAAAATGTCCGATCACCGATTTAATTTCGCTACTTTCAACAGTCACTTTGGCTTTGTTCACTATCCGTATAACTGTTCTTTCAGATACACCCGTGAGCCTTGCTGTATCCCTGATACTTTGGCCATTTTTGATGCGCAGCTCTATTATTTTCTCATGCAGAAGGCGATCTGCCTGTCGTCCCTTAAATTTCCCCGCCGCTTTGGCTTTGGTTATCCCCTCTTGCTGGCGCCGGCGTCGGTCACTGTAATCTTTCCGCGCAATAGCCGCTAACATATCCAGCATCATGCCATTGATGGCTGTCAGCATGGCCAGAGTAAACTCATCAGGTGCATTCAGAGTCAGTGCCTGATGACTTGTGGGTAGATCCAGACTGACAACAACAAGCCTTTTTTCTTGGATAAGGTATTTTAGTTTTTGCCACCCTGCTTCATCCAGTCTCGATAATCGGTCAACTTGTTCGATAAGAATAATGTCACCCGGGGCGGCATCATCGAGTAACCGTAAAAGTTCTGGCCGCTGGAGTGACGCCCCTGACACATTTTCGGTGTACCAGCTGGCCATCCGAAAACCTTTCTCTTCAATAAAGGCTTTCATCCGGTTTTTGGCTCGGAGTGCGTCTTGTTCTTTCGTCGAGGCGCGGAGATAGCCGTGAATGTACATTTTTTGCCCATAAGTGACTTTTAGGTGATGATCATAATGTACATGACAGATAGGTGATGATCCAATGGGGAAATGACCATAATTTTAACTATGACATTAGGGTATAAATGTCATAGATTTTGGGCAGGATGAAATTCATGTATATCTTTGTATTACTACTTTGAATTAAAAAACTAACTGGCACATTAAAATAGATAGACTTATAATGAATGTAAGATTATGTCTTACGTGAGGTATTTATGGCTAGGACAATGACAGTAGATATTGGTGAGGAACTTCGCGACTTCATAGACTCGCTGGTTAGCTCAGGTGATTATAGAACTCAAAGCGAAGTGCTCCGTGATGCTTTGCGTTTATTGCGTGAAAAGCAGGCTGAATCCCATTTACAATCATTACGGGACTTATTGGCTGAAGGTGTGAGTAGCGGTACGCCAGAAACCTGGAACAAAGATGTATTCCTGCAGAGAATAAAGGAAAGGGTTAATCTGAATGAAAGAGATTAATCTGACACCGAAAGCAATTGATGATTTGGAAAATATTTGGCTTTATGGCCAGATACAATTTGGTTTAGCCAAGGCGGATGAATATGTCGCTCGCTTTTCTGACATATTTGATATTTTGGCCAGACATGAAATTGGTACACAACGATCTGAGTTGGGTGAAAATATTTTTTCTCTTCCTATTGAAAAGCATGTGATTTTCTTCGTTCCATCCGAGTCTTCTATCACTGTAATTCGTATTCTTAATCAATCACAGGACGTAAATCGTCACATTACCTGGAGATAGAACTGCATCCTGAGTACAAGGGCTGAACGATGTCCTGATTACTCTTGACCCAAAACCAAACAATATCGCTAGTTTCAGAAACGTTATATCAAAATCCATTTATGCTGCTCTATATCAAAATGTAGCGACCTCACCCCTTAAGAATATCTCAGATTTCGTGTAGCGCAATCGGCATTCTTGTATACGGACTCATTCTGAAATGAGGATCTGAAACTAAAGATAAAAATCATCTTGTCTTTAAGTAAATATTTTACATAAACGTCTATATGTAGCATTATTGTATGTATACTTAAATGCTACATGTTGAGGTGTTTTGTGTCGGTAAATACTAAACAAATCTATAGAGTGGCCGAGCGCTCTGAACATATGCTCACTCTTCTGACCAAACAGATTAAGGAACAAAAGGAAGAGCTGGAAGAAACAACTTATTTCCAGACTTATGCCAAGGCTGCTGTTGCCAAATTACCTAAATTGACACGTGCAAGTGTTGACTATGCTGTCACCGAAATGGAAGAGCAAGGTTACACGTTTTTGAAGAAACCGGCTGGAACATCTATAAAATATGCAATGTCACTGCAAAATATTATAGATATATATCATCATCGTGGTGTTCCTAAATACAGTGATCGCCACGATGAAGCCTTCACTATTTTTGTTGGTAATTTGAAAGGTGGTGTATCGAAAACAGTAAGTTCGGTTTCTCTTGCTCATGGATTACGTGCCCACCCTCACCTACTTTATGAAGATTTAAGAATTCTGGTTATAGATCTTGATCCTCAATCTTCAGCTACAATGTTTCTAAATCACTCTCGTTCTATTGGGGCTGTAGATACAACCTCTGCTCAGGCAATGCTACAGAATGTCACCCGCGAAGAACTTCTGTCTGAATTTGTCATTTCTTCTATTGTGCCGGGAGTTGATGTTATCCCTGCTTCTATTGAAGATGCATTTATTGCATCGCAATGGAAAGAACTGTGTACCGAAAATTTGCCTGGCCAGAATATCTATACCGTTCTTAAAGAGAACATTATTGATAAACTCAACAAGGATTATGATTTTATCTTTATTGATAGTGGCCCACATCTCGATGCTTTCCTGAGTAATGCCATTGCTGCATCTAACTTGCTTATGACTCCGATCCCCCCTGCTCAGGTCGATTTCCACTCCACTCTAAAATATCTCACTCGTCTTCCTGAACTCATTGAGATGATTGCAAAATCAGGGGCTAAGTATCCCCTTCAGGGCAATATAGGATTTATGTCTAAATTGCAGAATAAATCTGACCACAAGCTTTGTCATAGTCTGGCCAAAGAGATATTTGGGGGTGATATGTTGGATGTGGCCCTACCACGGCTTGATGGTTTTGAACGATGTGGCGAATCTTTTGATACGGTTATTTCCGCCAACCCCTCTACCTATGTTGGTAGTAGTGAGGCATTAAAAAATGCTCGTGCTGCAGCGGAAGATTTTGCTAAAGCTGTATTCGATCGCATCGAATTTATTCGGATGAACTGAGGTAACCCATGACAAAAAAACGCCCAACCATCGGCCGGACATTTAGTGGTTCTCCTTTGTCCAATATATCAACTGATAATTATCGTCAAATATTCACTCTTTCCTCAGGGAAAAAAGCTGTATTCATGTTCGAAACCATTCCGGAAGAGGATATTGCTGAACGTTCATTTGTATCTCTGGCCACAAATGGCAGAGATCAAGCGGGTGTCACGGAGGAATCACTTCAGGACATTATCAGAACCATTCGTCTTCAACAATTTTTCCCGGCAATTGGACGTATAATTGATGGAAAGATTGAAATTCTCGACGGTTCACGTCGCAGAGCTGCCGCATTGATTTGCCATGTCGATCTCAATGTCTTGGTTACTCAGGATGATATTGATATGGATGATGCGAGAAAACTCGCCGCTGATATTCAAACCGCAAAAGAACATAATTTACGTGAGATTGGATTAAGGCTTTTACTTCTCCGTGATTCAGGCATGAACCAGAAAGAGATAGCCCAATCTGAACGCTTATCTCCCGCGAAAGTTACCCGAGCTATTCAGGCCGCGTCGGTACCTGAGATGATGTTAGAGCTTTTCCCTGTTCAATATGAACTAACCTATCCAGATTATAAATTATTGCTCGATATTGATGAACAATTACGGCTGCGTAGTCTCGAACTAGAGACATTTGTTGATTCTGTTAGGAAGCAAATAAAAACAATTTATAATGCCAGTGAACTAGTCTCTGATGAACTGAAAAATGAAATAATCAAATCGTTCCGACATGTTTTAGACGAAATTTTAGCTAAACCAGGAAAACAGGCTGCTGTTGTTGAAAAATTATGGGACTTTGAAGAAAAAGATAAATACGCTAGAAAACGTATAAAGGGGCGCGCTTTTAGCTATGAGTTTAGCCGTTTGCCAAAAGAGTTGCAGGTAGAACTTGACCGACTTATTTTGCACACAATGAAGAAACATTTATCACAGTAATTCTATCAACTCAGTGGCGATTTCAGCCTGAAATTGCCACTGAAATCAGTGCTGTAATCTGCTTATTTTCTTATCCAACCATAAAAGTTCGCCATCGAATAAAAATCATTAATTAATTGTTTTATATTGATATTTTATTTTTATTTCAGGGTGAAATCGCCAAAATTTCAGTGAGGTTACTCTACTGAAAATAGATAAAATATCTATGGCGAACTTTCTTATTGTCATTGCTGGTATTTATCGTGAAATATTATGCGTCTTTTCTTCCATCAAGTTAGGTTAAATAGAGAAAGTTAGTCACTGCAGATTTTGACAACAGATGTTTGTCGTGTCGGTTTTTACTACATATTAAGTGACCTACCCCCAGGATTAGATACAACGCTCACTTAGTAATGTCGGATCCTGACCCGCTCCTCGTATGTGATCCATTCATAATCAGGAATAACCGGCTTCATTCTGGCTGCATATTCTGGCAACCGGCAGATTTCTCGGCAAATTCAGAAGGAGTCATCCAGCCCAGGGCAGAATGGGGACGGCTCTGGTTATAGTGTATCCGCCAGCCCTCGATTTTGCACCGTGCATCTTCCAGAGACATGAACCAGTTCTCGTTCAAACATTCCTGCCGCAATCTGCCATTAAAGGACTCCACCGTAGCGTTGTCCGTCGGTGTTCCCGGGCGTGAGAAGTCGATCCTGATCCCTCTTTCATTCACCCACTTGTCCAGCATTTTCCCTGCAAATTCAGAACCATTATCGGTTTTCAGCAACTGCGGTAAAGGACGCCTGATTCAGCATCTCTGCCACTTCTGTTGAACGCAGATTCTGTCCCACGCAGATCCCCAGGCATTAGCGGGTGTAAAGGTCGATAACCGTCAACAGGCGTAGTCGTCGCCCGTCAAACAACGCATCAGAAACAAAATCCATGCCCCAGACGTGGTTTGGATATAAGCCCTGAGGCTGAGGCTGCGGCTGCTGGGCAGATTTATTGCGACGTGGCAGTTTGAGGCGTAGCGACAGCCCTTGCTCACAGTAGAGGCGGTAGATCCGTTTGTGATTGTCGCGCCAGCCCTCACGCCGGAGCATCACGTGTACCCGGCGATATCCGTAGTGAATTCGCGTTTCGGTGATCTCACGAATACGCAGGCGCAGTGCGCTATCATCGGCAGCAACAGAACGATATCTAAACGAGCTGCGGCTGAGCCGTAGCGCAAAACAGATTTGTCTTTCGCTGGCACCGTATCGGGCCTGTAAATCCCTGACCCATTCGCGCAGGCGTGCCAGCGTCAGTTCTTTTTTGCCAGCACATCCTGTAGCATCGCCTTGTCGAGGCTCAGATCAGCAACCAGCCTCTTCAGCCTGAGATTTTCCTCTTCGAGCTGCCGCATGTGCTTCAGCTCTGAAGGGGAAATTCCGCCGTATTTTTTACGCCACGTGTAAAAGGTGGCATCAGAGATACCCAGTTTACGGCAGACTTCAGGTACCGATGTACCCAGCTCGGCCTGTTTCAGGGCAAAGACAATCTGTTCTTCGGTGAATCGTGACTTTTTCATCGGCACAACCTCCACTCAGGGGAGTGTTTATCATGCCGGAATTCTGTTTCTGAATGGAACAGGATTTTGGGGTAGGGTCAATTACTACAAGCGTTTCTCAGGGCAGTTTGATGGCTGGTCAAGTATGAGAGTCAATATTCAATGGCGGTTAATGTTTCAATGGAACGACGGATATGCTGAAAGCATCTACCTCGATCCTCATCAAGACACCTAGCAGGGGGATTTATGCTTGATACCACTACTCGCGAACCTACTACGGTAGGCGAAATTTTGCAGGAAGAATTTTTAACCCCATTAGCCATTGGGCAGGAAGAACTGGCCGATATTATGGGCGTGACTCGCGCAACGGTTAACCGTTTGTGCAAAGGCCGTCGTCGTCTGACTGTAGAGGAAGCGACGCTGTTTTCTGAGTTGTTTGAGACGACGCCCGAATTTTGGTTGAACCTCCAAGCCGCTCATGACGGTTCTGTCGCATTAAGGCGTCGTCAGGTAAAATGCTGTTTTTTTACGATGTTGCCTGCCCATGTCTCTCATTCGAAAAGCCTTCCGTCGTCTGCATTACCCCACTGATGTTATCGCTCAGTGTGTTCGCTGGTATCTCGCTTATGCCCTGAGCCTGCGTAACCTCGAAGAGATGATGGCAGAGCGCGGTATTCTTGTTGACCACTCCACTCTGCATCGTTGGGTTATCCGCTTGGTACCGTTGTTAGATAAGGTTTTTCGCCGACACAAGCGCACAGTAGGTCGGCGGTGGCGCATGGATGAAACCTACATCAAAATCAAAGGCCAGTGGAAGTATCTGTATCGGGCGGTCGATACAGCAGGTCACACCATCGACTTTTTGCTGACCGCCAAACGGGACTCTGCAGCCGCATTACGCTTCTTTCGCAAGGCTATTCGCCATCACGGCGAACCCGAGGTTGTCACTATCGATAAAAGTGGGGCTAACACCGCAGCTTTGGCCACGCTCAACGCGGACAAACCCGATGAGGAAGCGATTACCGTCAGGCAAAGTAAGTACCTGAACAACCTGATTGAGCAAGATCACCGAAATATCAAACGTCGGAGTCGACCGATGCTGGGATTCAAATCGTTTCGGCGGGCAAAAACGATCCTGGCCGGCATCGAACTGAGCAACATGATACGAAAAGGGCAATATCAACATCCGCAAAGTGAGGGATTGTCACTCGCGGAACAATTCTATTTGCTGGCTGCCTAAATAACCGACAACGCAACTTTGGCCAACTTCATGTCACTAATGCGACAAAGCCGTTAAAGGCGACAATGGTAAGTTGAATTATGGTGTTGGGTCAGGATCTAAGGAAGAAGCTGATCGCTTAGGCCAAATTTGGGTGGGAGAAGGAGCTAGGCCACTTAGTGATGGAAAAGGATTGATTAGCGCTGATGGCACTCGTGTTTATCGTTATCCTGCATCTAAGCCAAATACACCGCAAGAAATCAGTCCAACAGGTGTTCAAGCTAATTTTGAAACATTAAAAGATGGACAAAAAATAGGTAACGGACACATGGTGATAACTCAATGAAAGGGGAGCTTAAATCTTTAGGCGTTAATTCAGCAGAATTCACTCCAGAAACTTATCAACCTGATGAGATTGATTGTTTTGGATTATGGGTGAACTTATGTATTGGTCCGGAAAAGCAAATGGGAGGGCATGATTATCAAGTATTTATCTGTACTCCTGAGTGGCTCTGTAAACATCATTGGGTACCTGAGTTAATGCGTCATACTCTATTGGTTCGTAAGTATGATCTTGATGAGATCACCAAGACCATCACAGATTATATTGACCGGTGTGAAGGTAAGGACTGGATGGAAATCGCCCAAAAACTATCCCGCGTCTTTGCTTGGGAGTATGAAGATTATCAGCCTTAACGACAACCCCGGCCAAAACCGGGGGCTTTTCTTCTAAGCTCTAAATCTCCACCTTCCCGCGACCGTAAGCAGCGGCACCAAAGTCACCGACAGCGGTCAGTCGATGTCTAATGTCGGCAGCACGGTGGGCAGCGTACTGGGCAATGTCAATATGACCGCCGGTGAAGACCTGAGGGTGCAAGGCTCCGAGGTGTTAGCCGGTAAAGACATCAATCTGAGCGGTAAGAATGTCGCTATTGTGGCGGCGGAAAATCACAGCAGCCAAACCCATAGCGTCGAGTAAAAAAGCAGCGGCCTGACACTGGCGCTGTCCGGTGCGGTCAGCAGTGCCGCCAATACCGCCAGTGACGAAAGCAATGGACGACTGTCTGCGCTGCAATGGTCATGTTTTTCTCACCCACATTCTGCTTTTACTACAAATCTAGCTTGCTATGATGTGGCCAATATCATGGCGTGCCCCATACAATTTCATGCTCTCCAACTGGGAATGGGGCAACTACCTTATTTTTTAAAAGTGAACAGTAACTTAACAAATGATCTTGATAAAATAAGCTACAGATTATATATTGAGAGCATAAGCTACACCTTATGAGGACGTAATTTTGTGGACTGTGATTTTCACCCCGAGATTTGACGCCTGGCTACAGGAGCAAGAAGAGGGGATGCAGGAAAAGGTGCTCGCCGATTTATCTAACCTCGAAACCTATGGACCCAAACTGTCGCGCCCCTACGCTGATAGCGTGAAAGGTTCCAGGCATAAAAACATGAAGGAGCTTCGCGTGCAGTATTCAGGTCGACCGGTGCGCGCCTTCTTCGCTTTTGACCCAAAACGTCAGGCCATCGTGTTATGCGCCGGCGACAAAAGTAACGACAAACGATTTTACGACACGATGATCCGCATAGCGGATGAAGAATTCACCGTACATTTAACCGTTAACGAGGAGCAAAAATGAAAACACTACGTGAAGCTATAGCGTCTCGTTCGCCAGAAAGCCAGGCACGGATCAAAGAAATGGTGGAAGAGATGATCCTTGAAACAGGGTTACAGCTGATGCGTGAGGAATTGCAGCTTTCTCAAAAAACCTTAGCCGAATCGATGGGCGTCAGCCAGCCGGCCATCACCCAAATTGAACAGCGCGGCAACGATGTTAAGCTGGCAACGCTTAAACGCTATATTGAGGCAATGGGCGGGAAACTGAGTCTGACCGTTGAGTTTCCTGAGGGGGGGGGCAGGGTATTTCATATCTGAACCTCCGCAATCTCTGTGATAAAAGGCCGCACATGCGGCCTTTTGTTTGTCTATCCGGCTTTGTTCATGGTTAGGAAACTCAATCGCATCTTTCAAGAACGCCTGACCATTCCATCAACGTGTTACGTCATTGCCCCACACAATTTTATGCTCTCCGATAAGGAAAGAACGATGGAAGTTAAAGCTGAACAGTTTGTTACCAATGGGGGCCGGAGAGTGCTTACCGATGAAGGTCAGCAGGGCATGGGCGGTAAAACAGGGGTAGGCTCCACAACTGAAAGAAAGCAGGGCACAGTAGCAGCAGCTATTTATGCCAATTGTCCTGACCTAGACAGCAAACAGCTCGATGAGATCATAGAGTGGGTACGTCTTTACAGGGATTAAGTGATTAGCACGAAGCACCATAACGCACCGTAAGGGGCTTTTCTTGCCCGTTCGCTAGACTGGCTGCGATTAAGAGTAAAGCCAAAGGCAATAAGAAGAAAGAGCGGCGGCTTGCGAACTACTGGTAGCGCGCTTCAATGATATAGGGGTTCTACGCCGGAACCGCCGAAATTTCCGGCCTGTGTTTTTTAGTGATCTTTCGGGGCCTCAATAACGCCATCAGCAATCCTCTGATTGCCGGTCGCTCCATCCATTTCGCAAAGCGAAAATATCCAGGATATTGCAGGCAGATGTAGTCCATCTGAACTTTTGATGTACTGTCCATCACCCGTTTAAAGGCTTCCATATAGTCATAACAGCCCTGCAACAGCTGAGCATCACCATGCTCTGTTAGAGGAAATTGGCAGGCATAATAATGAACTATATTTGCCAGATGTTGCTGTTCTGCGGTTAAGTCGAGCATTTTTTATCCTCAGAAATTTGTTGTTCTGGACGATGAGCTCACTTTTTAATGAAGCTTTTTTTCGACAGTGTTATCTGCCGAACTCTCGAATCCCAACTGGCGTTTAATCCGGGTCAATAACTGTGGTGCAACATTCCAGCGGGAACCACTCTCTGTATGAACAGTCACTGTCTTTTTATTCAGACGAACCAGGACGCCCGTCACTGTTTGCCCATCGTCAGTTCGAAAGCTGACTACATCCCCAGGGCGAAAATCTTCCATGCTTTGCCTGGTTCGTTGGCGCTGTAACATGTTGAGGCGATTAACAATAATATTGTATAATATTATCAACGCCTCCTCCGCCATTTCATCGATTAATTCAGCAAGATTAATCGTCTGCCTGGTGTTCCTTGATGGTGTTTTTTCATAAAATCCAGTCCAGTTATCTCGTCAGTTTATTAATCGTCCATTTCAGGGCGAAGTTTCCAGGTACTGCCACCGAAAAGTATGTTACCTACGACTTGCTCCCAGGTTTCTGTTTCAGCCAATTTCGTTTTCACTGACAAAAAATCGGCATGGCTATGTATTGGCTTCACCGTGATCACCCGGTGAAGCCAATACATAGCCGTCGGCCAACTGTGTTTTTACAGATTGAGCTCCCCGCACCGATCGCCGGTAAAAACTTTTTATACACCCACCGTTTCGCAGGGCTGATAAAATAGCATTTTCTGGTATACGCATACTAAACCTGCTTATGACGGGAAAGGGTCCGGTAAACTGTCGGCCTGGATACTGCAAACAACTCAGCCAGATCGCTGATCGAGTACTGTCCGGTTTCATGCATCCGGCACAGCTCTTTTTGTTGTTTATCTGATAACTTCGGTTGTTTTCCTCGGAGTTTCCCTTTTGCCCGAGCAATGGCCATGCCTTCGCGGGTGCGCAGACGTATCAGATCTCCCTCGAACTCAGCAAAAGTAGCCAGCACGTTAAAGAACATTTTACCCATAGGGTCAGCCGGATCATAGATACTGCTTCCCAGAGCCAACTTCACGCCCCTAGCCAGCAGGGCGTCTGCGATCTCCCGAGCGTCAGGAACCGAACGGGCTAGGCGATCAAGTTTAGGAACAACCAGCGTGTCGCCACTGCGAACTGCAGCAAGCGCCTGATCCAGACCAGGCCTCTGCCGATTTGAACCGGTCAGTCCTTTATCGATGTAAATTCTGTCTGGGGAAACACCCAGTTTGACCAGCGCTTCTTGCTGGGCGGTTAAATCCTGTTTGTCGGTGGAGCACCGAGCATAGCCGATCCGTATTTCAGTCATAAATGTGTACGTTTAAGGGGCCATGAAAGAGATTGATATCGTACTAGCTATATGAGACAACTTCAGCAGCAATTTATGGCAGGTACGGAAATTTATTTTAGTGTCCGTTCAACAATCCTCTTACGGACACGATTAATCGAGGTCAGGATGACAACTCGTGATAAAGCAACAGGCAAAAGTGAACGACTGGCGGTTTTAAACAGTGCTGAGCAGGAAGCGCTGTATGGCCTGGCTTTGTCGCATTAGTGACATGAAGTTGGCCAAAGTTGCGTTGTCGGTTATTTAAGCAGCCAGCAAATAGAATTGTTCCGCGAGTGACAATCCCTCACTTTGCGGATGTTGATATTGCCCTTTTCGTATCATGTTGCTCAGTTCGATGCCGGCCAGGATCGTTTTTGCCCGCCGAAACGATTTGAATCCCAGCATCGGTCGACTCCGACGTTTGATATTTCGGTGATCTTGCTCAATCAGGTTGTTCAGGTACTTACTTTGCCTGACGGTAATCGCTTCCTCATCGGGTTTGTCCGCGTTGAGCGTGGCCAAAGCTGCGGTGTTAGCCCCACTTTTATCGATAGTGACAACCTCGGGTTCGCCGTGATGGCGAATAGCCTTGCGAAAGAAGCGTAATGCGGCTGCAGAGTCCCGTTTGGCGGTCAGCAAAAAGTCGATGGTGTGACCTGCTGTATCGACCGCCCGATACAGATACTTCCACTGGCCTTTGATTTTGATGTAGGTTTCATCCATGCGCCACCGCCGACCTACTGTGCGCTTGTGTCGGCGAAAAACCTTATCTAACAACGGTACCAAGCGGATAACCCAACGATGCAGAGTGGAGTGGTCAACAAGAATACCGCGCTCTGCCATCATCTCTTCGAGGTTACGCAGGCTCAGGGCATAAGCGAGATACCAGCGAACACACTGAGCGATAACATCAGTGGGGTAATGCAGACGACGGAAGGCTTTTCGAATGAGAGACATGGGCAGGCAACATCGTAAAAAAACAGCATTTTACCTGACGACGCCTTAATGCGACAGAACCGTACCGCGCGGTCGATACTGCAGGCCAGACCATCGACTTTTTGCCGACCGCCAAACGGGACGCGGCTTCCGCATTACGCTTCTTTCACAAAGCTATTCGGCATCACGGTGAACCTGAGATAGTGACCCTTGATAAAAGTGGTGCCAACACGGCCGCCTTGACCACACTCAATACCAACAAACCAGAAGAAGAAAGGATAACCATCAGGCAGAGCAAATACCTGAACAACCTTGTGGAGCAGGACCACCGTAATATCAAACGACGAATAAGGCCGATACTGGGGTTCAGCTCATTTCGGCGCGCGCAGACGATATTGGCCAGCATTGAGTTAGTGCACATGATACGCAAAGGACAACTTGATCATCCCGGTGGCGCCGCATTATCACCGGCGGAACAATTTTATCTGTTGGCCGCTGGAAAAATAGGCAGTGCTATTTTGCCGACCTCGCTCTGTTAATGCGACAAAACCAATTTAAGACCGTCTTCTCATTAATTTCTGTCTTTCTTTTCCTTTGGGATCCTTTTCGGTTTTTGAGGTAAAGCCCCGAATCCTCCCCACCTTACCCCCTTTTTCTGTGGATAAGGCTATATCTTGTGTTTTTCATCTCACCTTCATACACTATGAGGTTCCGAGAGGCAAAGGGGCACGGTATGACGGGCGTCTGTCGCGGCCTTTTTTTATTTTCTTTGCTCGGTATTTAATCCATTATAGAAAAATAACCGAATGATCCCGGATCCGATCAGGGAATTATTGCGCTCGGCTGAGCGTGACTTTTACGGCACAATGGTGATAACACTTGGCAATATTGAGGGCGCGTTGTCACATGACGGGTCATCAGTCCGACGATCGCGGAGATTAAAAACGTGAGCCTTATACCCCACGAACCGGAAAACTTTTCGCGTAGCGCGATCGGCAGTTATTTTGACTGGCAGGGCGCAGCCGAACTGCGCAACATGGCGCTACGGGCCAATCTTGGTACGCCGGCATACCTGTTAGCCCCGGAAGTGTCGGTGCTGCTCGGGTATTTTGCTGACTTACATCAACGGTTGCTGATGGAAACGCTGTGGAATACCGGGGCCCGGATTAATGAAGCTCTGTCCATCACCCCGGCCGACATTGAGCTGGACGGAGGCCGTCCTTTTATTGTGCTGCGTACACTCAAGCAGCGCCGGCGTAAACCTGGCCGGCCTACGAAAATAGAACAAGTTCAAGGATTTGACCGAGCTATCCCATTATCGGACCAAACTTATACACTTCGTTTGCGGGAATATCTGGCCACATTCAAACCCAAACGGCATGAGCCGCTGTGGCCTATCACCGATGACACGGCGCGTAACTGGCTCACCCGCGCGGTGGACAGTGCCGAACGTGACGGGATTGTGTTTCGGGTTAATCCGGTGACCACCAAAACTTTTCGACACAGTTACGCCATGCACCTGATCCAGCACAGTGTGCCCTTGAAAGTGGTCCAAGCTTTTATGGGCCATAAAGAGCTGAAGAGTACGGAAGTGTACACCAAAGTCTTTACCCTTGAGGTTGGCCAGCAGTTTGGCGTGCGGTTCAGTATGAATACGGATGATGCACGACGGCTGATCACGACCATTCCGACGCACAGTGAAGGTACATTCAAGCCTGTTCCCACCGATGTTCGCAAGGATAACGGCAGATAAATATGTTACGTATTGATTAATAACAGCAATATACTTAATACTTAATACTTAATACTTAATACTTAATAGGTAATAGGTAATAATTAATACTTGTGATGTAATACGGGTAAATGATCGAACAGAGGATGGACAATGATCACGATTATCGGATGTAACAAAGGTGGCGCGGCCAAGACCACCACTGCCATCAATATCGCCATTGGCCTGGCACTGCGCGGGGAAGACGTTTGTCTGGTCGATGCTGATGTTCAGCGCTCCGCCTCGCGTTGGTATGCCGAGCGGGAACTCTCGGGACTCAAACCGGCCATCACCTTGATTGAGAAACGTGACAATATCTCCCAGACGCTAAAAAGTCTGGAGAATCGGTTCGGTCAGGTTATCGTCGATGTTGCTGGCCGTAACAGTCGGGAACTGATCACCGGCGGTACCGTTGCCCATCAAATTATTGCGCCACACCAGTGTTCCCAGTTAGATCTGGATACGCTGATGGAACTTCAGCAGCAACTGGAGAGCATGCGAGATTTGAATCCCGAATTAAAAGCGTGGTGTTATCAGACGATGGCGACAACTAATCCCTTGATACGGGGTACGGAACGCAATGAGTTTCTTGAGTATGTGAAAGAGTTCGATGGGCTGGTTCCTCTGAGTAGTGTCGGGTGCTACCGAAAAATTTATCGTGATGTGATGTCCGATGGGCGCTCAGTACTGGAAACCGACAATGACAATGCCAAAGCGGAAGTTTTGGCTTTGTTACAGGAGGTTTTCTGATGGCACTTAAAAAGCCCCAGTTGCGTAAAGAAGTGACTGAAGCAGACGCCGAAGCACTGGCGAACCGGTTGGCTGACAGACCTTACGGTGAAGAGAAAAAACCGTCCTTACAGCCTGAAACGCTAACCAGAACTACTATATCGTTACCTGAAGGCTTGCTGCGTGAGCTTGAAGATAGGGCTCTGGCCAATAAGCGTGCGGGAGTCGCGCCTAAAAATGTCAGTGCGTTGGTTCGCGAAGCCCTAGACGCGTATTTTAAAATGGAGTGATAAAACATAGAGTATAAAATAATAAATAATAAATATGAAGTATGAAGTATGAAATTTTGGGTGTTAATAGTTTACAAGATTTTTGGCTTGGAGTGTTTTTCTAAGCCTTAAATTGGGCTAATAGTGTGACAATCTACCCTCAATATATAGAACGGTGTGTGACATATTGCCTTGAGCAACCAGGATTTCTGGATGACTGTGACATATGACCCTCACTCTGGTGAGCTATGTTAGATAATTGCTATATGTGCTGGTCTTTCATGGGGAAAAAAAAACTGCCGACGTACACATGGAGGGTTATTTGTCACACTTCAGTGTAGGAAAATACGATGTGAGTCGTCTTACGACCTGATTTTTTTTCAATATAATCAAGACTTATTGGCGTTCGTTTATTGATCTCTTCGACAATGGGATTGAGGAATCGGCGCCTGAAATCAGGCATTCGCGTATAGCTCTGTGGCAATTGATAGCGTTCAATCATCCATTTCACCCCCAGAATAGCGACCCCGGTCCCATCACTTCTTCTGTATTGGCATAATGACTCATAGAGTCGCATGGCATAGGGGCTGGTGATCTCTTTCGTTTCACCGAGACGAAACTGCGTAAATCGATTTTGTAAACCGATGAACAGTAGCCCGCCTACGGCGGGAGCTAAGACTCTGTTAGAGAATGTGTTTCTTCAGGCATCGTAGCTCGCTATAATTCCGTGTATGCACATACCTCGACCGGCAAAACTCCTCTTCCAGATTGATGATGGTTGGGGCCAGTTACTCACTAAACACGGTAACGTCGTCCCAGAATGGACCAAACTCGTCATCGAACGGATGCTTGCTTGCGGTACCGGGGCAATGGGCGTTCGCCGATATTGTTGTGCTTCCGCCCACTGTTCTCACACCAAATACTTCTGCCAAAGTTGCAAAAGCAAAGGGTGCAGCGCCTGTGGCATGAAGGCCACCGAGCAATGGATTGCTGAGCAACAGCATGTTCTCCCCGACTGTGAATGGCAGCACATTACCTTCACTATGCCCGATAAACTCTGGCCTGCCTTTGCCAACAACTGGCCTCTACTCAACAAACTCTTCGCCTGCGCCGCCAATACTCTGCTCAAATGGGCCAAAAAACTTGGTATCGAAATAGGCCTGTTTGTGGCCCTGCATACCTACGGTCGCCAGCTTAATCAGCATCCCCACATTCATCTGTCCGTCACCCGCGGGGGACTGTGTCTCAAACACGGTGTCTGGCGACCGGTTTACTTCAAAAAGAAAATCGTTGAACGTTACTGGCGTCAGGCCGTCATCGCCCTGTTGCGGGAAAGCTATGCAGAGCTGGACTTACCCGCTGCCGGCTATGAACACGTTCGGGATTATCGCGAGTGGTGCCAGTTTCTTGAGGTGCAGTTCCAGCGGCGCTGGAAAATCCACTTTGCCAAAAAGACAAAGCACGCCCGGCAAAACGTCAACTACCTGGGCCGTTATCTGAAACGGCCGCCCATTGCCGCCTCAAAGTTGCGCCATTACAACGGCGGAGCCGTTGTTCATCATTACTATGACCACCGGACTCAGCGGCACCGCACACAACGACTTAGCCAGGAAGAGATGCTGTGGCGCTATATCAGCCATATCCCGTCACGCCATTTTAAGATGGTCAGGTATTACGGTTTTCTGGCCAACCGCAAACGGGGTGAGTTATTGCCTAAGGTCTACACCGCCCTGGGGATTGAAATGAAGAAAAAACCGCAGAAACCGGGCTTTGCGTCGCTGATGAAACAATTTACCAATGTGGATCCTTACCAGTGCGTGTTGTGTGGTAGTCGGATGGTTTTTAACAGTGCGGAAGCCGGTATCCGTGCAGAAGAGTTATTGGCGCGACGTCGGCAGGAGTTCAAAACAGAGCGATGGTTGCGGCAGGCGGCATAGGGAAGATCTGCCTGAAATTTGGATTGGGCATCAAAATGGGGGTTATTTTAACCAATCGTCAACGTCGCGCTGCATGAGCTGACGAAACTCATGGCCCTATCACCCTATCTTGCCTCTAACCTAAGGGAAAAAAAGGGATCCAACTTCCTAACCATCGAGAACTAACCGTTAAAATTAACAACAAACTTCAGGTTTAACGACTAAGGTCAAAAATAAGAAATATATTCTATGTAATTCATAAGGATAAGTATAAAACTTGGGACTTATGGAGGAAATGGGCGCGGAACCCCAACCTGATATGCACGCAGTGCATAGAAAGCGGCACACAGTTGCGACATGTTCCCCGATGTCGAACCGCTGAAGCCCGGCAGCGCCGGTGAGGATCATAAGAGATCCTGATACCTCCCCTGTCCTGATGAGCCATACAGGCTGACAAACAATTCTGTGGTCACACTGCAAAGAACCCCGGTGAGTGGTCAGTGTGGCGCGTAGCGACGCGCTGAGCGTGATTTCCGGGGCCTTGGCGGTTGGCACGCATAGCGTGACGAACGCTTAGGTTTGCAATGCATCTGTTCCCCTGCCCGACTTTAGTCGGGAGCTATCTATGATGTTGTTTATTCTCAATTGTTGATTATTGATTTGCCCTGAGCAAAGCGAGGGGAGCTACTTTAGAGAGCAGGCTTTAGCCGCTCGAAAAGTACTCCTCTTTTGAGAGGCTTATTTTGTTCAGGAATAACGTTCGAAATTAATGATAGTAATCAAACAGCTTACGAAGCTAACGACATCAATTCGAAGTTAATGGTGCAAATATTCAACACTCTCGACATTACGCCAATATCGCTCATGAATTCGGGGGGATAATGCAGAATGGGGCGTGACCTGGTGGCTAAATAACACTCGTTTTGTCCGGTTTCACCAACACAAAAACCGCGCCAGGCACGGTAAGGTTCATAATGTAGGAATATGGGGGTTAGACTATGCCGGCACGCTCAAGCAACTGTCGGTAATAGGCTTCGGGGTCACTGTGTTTAAGTCCAGGCTGTTCTTTCTGCAACGCTTGTTCTTGCATAACGACTTCATGCGTCATGACGGCCCCACTTGTTGACCATTTGACATACGCCTGATAATACGGATTTTGGCGTTTATGCTTCGCCTTGGCCAGACTGCGTATCTTTTGCTGTGTCTCATCGAGAATAAGATCGAGACGTTGAGTATTATCACTGTCGATTTCAGTCAGGCGACCTTCCAAAAGAGCCACTTTCTTTTGCTTCTCTTTTGCCAAATCAGGGCTAACAACCCAACGTTTGATTTGTTTTAAACGATTCCGTAAGGAGGGTTTGTCTTTCAGATCAATACCCATATTCTCAACACGTAGCAGGTGCCGTTCATATTTCTTGCGCAAGCTTTCAGTTAAACCGTTTTTTATCGCCCATGTTTTGAACTGGCCAAGCCAATGACGGATCTCTTCAACGGCAATGCCTCTGGAAATGAAGAACTTTTCAGTCAGCCACAACCTCAGCGGCTTATTCTGGCCACTGTCAGTATCTTTACCGTGAAGTGCTATCACATAGCCCAGCTGTTCTTGCACGGATAAAGCATGCAAAGGACTGTCGTAAGCTTTGCGACCGTTATCATAAATATGCAACATGCCCATCGCGGCAGCGATTTGTTCAAACGGAGCCATGATTTCAAACGGGTAGTCACTGTCTGGGTTGTAATCGCAATTGGCAGCCAGTGCCATTGACAGTGCAGTCAATGCTTCGCAGCTCTCTGAACGGGCAGAAATACGCATCGGTTTTGGCAAAAAGTGCGGATCATTACGTTTTGTGTAGGGCACATAGCCCTGACGACGTAATTCAATCAGCTCGTGATTACGGTGCCAATTGTGACTACTGATACGTGCAACCACCTTTGCTGCCATACCGCGAGGAACTGCACATGTCAGCGCTGGCGTATAACGCCGGTGAATCTTTGATGTACCTTTACGCAGCGTATTTGACTCACCGCGTCGGTTTAATTGTGGGGTGCTTTCAGGCTCGGCCAGAGCAAAGTTATTATCAGCCAAACCTACCTGTGCTTATGTTGCACAGTAGGAGTTGAATTTTCTTTCGCACAATTCTATACTCCCTGCATAGAGCAACAGCTTCTATACAGTTTTAGTGGGCCCCGTTAATCTTCTCTCGTCGCCAAACAGTCGAAGATTCTCGGGGTTTTTGCTTTTCAGGATTCAGCCCAAATAGCCTCAGAACCCATTCCCTGCCACCTTACGGCGTGGCCAACCAAAAAATTCTTTAACCGATCAGCAATCTAGCACTCACAAGCTAAAGTATCAAGAAAGTAAGCCCATCAGGATAAATTTCTGTCCAGTGCTTCACGCTCTATCAATCTAGCTATAACCTCTGCCTGAGTTAATCCATCTTGTGAGCACATGCTCATAAGAAAACTTTTCAGCTGAGGTTCGATGAAAACCTTAATCTCTTTATGAGTAGCTCTTTTCCGAGCAATAGAAATTCGCTGTTTTTCAGCATCACTGAGAGCATTCCCTTTTCTATAAGGGCGCTTCATTTTCGATGAGGAAGTATCTGTATTTACGGCTTGTGACATTTTTCTCCCCCAAGGATCTGAAAAGGATCGTTTGGTGAAGATTACTACAATTTCCGTCACTTGGCAGTACAAAAGGTTCTGTCGCATTAAGGCGTCGTCAGGTAAAATGCTGTTTTTTTACGATGTTGCCTGCCCATGTCTCTCATTCGAAAAGCCTTCCGTCGTCTGCATTACCCCACTGATGTTATCGCTCAGTGTGTTCGCTGGTATCTCGCTTATGCCCTGAGCCTGCGTAACCTCGAAGAGATGATGGCAGAGCGCGGTATTCTTGTTGACCACTCCACTCTGCATCGTTGGGTTATCCGCTTGGTACCGTTGTTAGATAAGGTTTTTCGCCGACACAAGCGCACAGTAGGTCGGCGGTGGCGCATGGATGAAACCTACATCAAAATCAAAGGCCAGTGGAAGTATCTGTATCGGGCGGTCGATACAGCAGGTCACACCATCGACTTTTTGCTGACCGCCAAACGGGACTCTGCAGCCGCATTACGCTTCTTTCGCAAGGCTATTCGCCATCACGGCGAACCCGAGGTTGTCACTATCGATAAAAGTGGGGCTAACACCGCAGCTTTGGCCACGCTCAACGCGGACAAACCCGATGAGGAAGCGATTACCGTCAGGCAAAGTAAGTACCTGAACAACCTGATTGAGCAAGATCACCGAAATATCAAACGTCGGAGTCGACCGATGCTGGGATTCAAATCGTTTCGGCGGGCAAAAACGATCCTGGCCGGCATCGAACTGAGCAACATGATACGAAAAGGGCAATATCAACATCCGCAAAGTGAGGGATTGTCACTCGCGGAACAATTCTATTTGCTGGCTGCTTAAATAACCGACAACGCAACTTTGGCCAACTTCATGTCACTAATGCGACAAAGCCCGCGGTACAGATATTTCCACTGACCTTTGACTTTGATGTAGTTTCATCCATGCGCCACCGACGACCTACTGAGCGTTTATGTCGGCGAAATACCTTATCCAGCAAGGGCACCAAACGGATGACCCAACGGTGAAGCATGGAGTGGTCAACGATAATACCGCGCTCTGTCATCATCTCCTCGAGATCACGCAGGCTCAGGGCATAAGCCAAATACCAGCGAACACACTGAGCCATAATATCAACAGGATAATGCAGGCGTTTGAAGTATTTTCGGATCAGAGACATAGTCAGGTAACATCAAAAAAAACAGCATGTTACCTCACAACACCTTAATGCGACATAACCCTACCGACGCGGCTACTGATTTTTTTCTCTGTATTTTAAATAATAAACATTTAAGTTGTTAATGCCATATTTTCTACAGATACTACGACGATAGCCACTGACAGTTTTATAACTGAGTGATAACTTCTTTGAAATCTGAACAGAATTTAAACCTGATATAATACATTGTAATGTTTCATTTTCTCGTTTAGTTAATTTATTTTTAACAAGATTTTCGTCATCAAGAGGTATGAAATGACCGTCATAGCGGTTGTGACATATTGTTCCTACTGTTTTTTTAATGTAAGGAATATTACTTTTTCTGTATATGACTGCATGATATATATTAGGGAGGCTAGACAGGTCAGAGTAGTTGTCACAAAATAAAATAATCCCTACATTGTGGGCTGACTTTATTTTAATTAATAGATCATGAACTTCACTATGTTTGAATCCAGTAATGTCAAGTAGTATCAGCTTGAGTTTCCCATCCATATTTTTTATCAGTGAGGAAATAGAACGGTAAACCCTTATTACTGAGTCTTCTGACTGTTGGTATAGCACATCATTCAATAGTATTTTGAAAGAGAAAGACATCAGTCCGCACTGACTGAGGATAAAATAGTTCATATAAAAATTCCTTTTATTTTTAACTAATGAATGGAAATAAGAAAATCCACTGCGAAATAGTGATGTATACTGCATGAGCATTTGTTTATTATATCTAATTTATTTCTAATGAAATACATCATGATTATTTACTAATAAAACTCGCGGAAAGATAAATATAGCCGTAGTTAACATCATTGCTAAAGGCCAAAAAGCGCCATGCCTTCCCCCAATAATGCTTCGCTGGAAACAGCGGCTATATAAATGGAAAGTCAATTAGCCTGCCAGAAAAAGTGACAGCTAATTTTATTAGAACTTAAGATTTCAGCTATTTGTAGCAGGTCATAATCATCTGATTTTTATTTACTTATATCTAATATAGAAATCTAGGTTGGAAATTATATTTCACACCTAGCATTACAGCGGTATCACTGTAACCTTTGTTGCCGATTTGCTGGGCAACATTACCCCACAGGTTGATTTTTTTATTGATTTGGCCTTCAACACCCACTTTTAATTCACCGATATTGGCGGCCCCATCTTGCTTCACTGTCACGTTATCCATAGTGACCCAAAGTCTTTGGTATTATGGATCCAGTTTGCTTCTACAAATGGCTGAAATACTCGGTCTTTACCTTTATCCTGGCTGCTATAGCCATTCATAAAGGCTTTCACACCCATCCAGATCACCTGCACTTTTAGGCTGGATAAAGTAGGTGGCATTTTTAGCGGCATTTTCACCAATTTTGAAGGTATAACCACTCTGAACCGAGGCAGTTATCCCCTTAGAGTTATATTCTTCAGTATTCAAATCTTAACCGTCAACGGTGTTGTTGAACCAGCTGAATTGCGCACAACTGTCGACATATAAGCCAGACTTATCGGCCTCGTGGCATACCAGGTCCCGTAGACACCGGTGCTGTAACCGTCAGTTGACCCTTTAGCGTTGTAACCGGACACTTGCGAGATGGTGGTGCTTTTGCTGTTACCATACCCAGCCATAACGCCCAGATGGAAACGGTCCATGTCGTTATTGCTCCACTGAGCAATATCTCCGCCTAATTGCAGCACATAACGGTTAGCCTGTGTCCTCAGTTGATCTTGAGAATAACGAAAACGGTTATGCCTACCGTCGTTACGCAACCACATACTGGTTACTTTCTGTTCGCCAGTCTATACGTCGATATACTGAGTTTCGCCCAAACGATCATGCAAACGAGTGACAAACATATTATTAGCCGAGGCTAAGTTGGCAGTATAGCCGCCAGCTTCTGGACGCTCAGTCATAGCAGATGGAGCTATTAGTAATTTTAAATGTAATTGAACCATTCTCGGTAACCATTTTTACTTTCGTAAATATGGAGTGTAGGCTACGCCAGAGTATAATACTAATGTTTAATTTTTTTATATCTTGTTATGATTTTAGCTATAATTTATTTTGTTTAATATAGGATATAGTACATATTATTGTAGGAATTTTCTTTATTCTTTTTTTTGTAAAATCACATAGAAAATTTCGGTGTTGCCGGCAATTAGTTGAATCTGATAGTCGTGTATTCAATAAGTTGATACCGATTCAAGGCGTTGTTGAATAAATCGAACTTTTGGCCGTAGTTAGGATCAGATCACCACACTCCTGATCCTGCAGCGATATCACGTGGCAAAACAAAAGTTCAAAATCACCAACTGGGCCACCTACAACAAGGCGCTTGTCAATCGGGGCTCACTGACATTCTGGCTTGATGAGTCGGCCATTCAGGCCTGGTATGACGAGCCCAACACGTCTTTACGCGGTCGTCCGCAACGTTATTCTGAGCTGGCCATTTCAACCGTTCTGATGCTCAAACGCGTTTTTCGCCTCACACTTCGCGCTGCGCAGGGATTCATTGACTCCATCTTTACCCTAATGAAGCTCCCGCTCCGTTGCCCGGATTATTCCTGCGTCAGCAGGCGGGCTAAATCCGTCAGCATCCCTTTCAAAAACCCAACACGCGGTGAAATTGCCCATCTGGTTATCGATTCCACCGGCTTAAAAGTCTTCGGTGAGGGTGAGTGGAAGGTGAAAAAACACGGCCAGGAAAAGCGCCGCGTCTGGCGGAAACTGCACCTGGCGGTGGATGCTGATACGCATGAGATTATCTGCGCTGACCTGTCCCTAAACAACGTGACTGATGCAGAGGCATTCCCGGGGCTTATCCGTCAGACGCACAGGAAAATCAGGGCTGCCTGTACCGACGGGGCTTATGACACAAAGCGGTGCCACGACGAGTTGCGGCGCAAGAAAATTAAGGCGCTTATCCCGCCGCGAACGCGCGCCGGCTACTGGCCGGTGGAGTATGCCGACACAAATCAGGCGGTGGCGAGGCAACGGCTTACTGGGAGCAATGCGTACTGGAAATGGCACACGGCTTATAACCGGCGTTCAGTGGCCGAAACGGCGATGTACCGCGTAAAACAGCTGTTTGGTGGGCATCTTACGTTGAGGGATTACGATGCGCAGGTTGGAGAAACTATGGCCATGATCCGTGCCTTAAACAAAATGACGCGTGCAGGGATGCCAGAAAGTGTGCGGATTGCCTGAGGAAGTCAGTGACGAGAGGCGCTTTTATCTAAATCCGAATTATTCAACAAAGCCTCCCAGCATCAGACGTATACGACGCTACAAATAAATCAATAAGTTATTTAAAAAAACAATATTATGAGAAATCTCCTACAAACTTAACCAATTTGTCCTATATTAATATCTATATTTATTGAGTATCTTCAGAATTGTTTAAAAGCAGTAATTGGATATTCTAATATTTCCTAACAATTGACCATGCACTATTTATAGGCGTGGTCAATTTTTATGCCTAAATATAATAAGAGTTACGCCATGAATAAAGTATTTAAAGTCATTTGGAATAGTGCCTTAGGCCGCTATGACGTTGCATCTGAAATCTCTAAATCAGGAAAAAAAACTAAGTCACTTTGCTCAGGAACTGTCGATACAACTTTAGGTTTAACGACCCCTTCTCGCCTGAGCCAGATTGCCATCACCTTGATGTTTACATTAGGGGCGAGCTCTGCTTTTGCTGCGGATGTAAGTGTTCCCGGATTTACACCTGAAGTTGATTTTACGCAGACGTTTAGTGGAGCCAACAATACTTTATTGGGGAGCTTTAGCAGCATTACTCGCGGAGCCAATGGTTTTACAAACATGAAGTTAGGGGATATTCCGACAGATAAATTCCTTAATGGTGCTGAGAGTCTGCTCAGTAAAAATATTTTCAACTTGGGTTCAATGGTAACTGAAACCTTCCTTGACCCGAAAGGCACTGGCGCATTAATTACCATTAATGTGTATAGCAGTACTGCTATGTCAATTAAACCGCTTGCCGATTTTGTGGTGGCTTTTTCTTATGCGGTTGGTGAAAATGGTCAGTATGTGAATCGCAACTTATTCCATGTGTTGGATGGCAGCGATCTGAATGTGGCTGTCGGCAGCACGGCCGCAGGTTGGGTTAATGACAGCAATAACTATTTTAACGCCATTCTTAAAGGCAGCCTGAAAAGTGAAGCGGCAACAACGACCTCTTCAGGATTCTATGTTGAATCTACTACATCGGCCCAGAATACAGTCTTAAATTATAACGCCAAAACTGTAGTCAACCTGGGTAATAACAACAATAACATTCGCGATAGTAGTACAGCGGTGGCGAATGCTGTACTTGATGACTTTACCGGCGCATTCACCAGCCCTTATCTAGGGGCCCAAAATGTTCAAAATTTTGCTGATTTCCAAAAATACAACAATGATTTAATCGCGGGCATTAAAAGTGGTGCGATTGCACTGGACAGCAATGGCTACCAGGCTGAACTGGCGCGAGCTTATATCACTAATGGCAGCAATAGCTCACCTAAAGTTACCCCGATCTATCTTGATATGGGTATTGATGCCAATGATGCCGTAAATCACCTGGTCGATTCTAGCCGTGTTGCCTTTATTCATGGTGATGGTCAACATGCTATTGTGAATATAGGTGCTGATGCCAATATTCAGGCGTTCAATACGGATATTTCCGTGGTGCGATTGAACGATGGCGCGACCCTGAATAACGCCGGGACATTAGGTTCAGCCGCAGGCACTGTTCGTGGTACCAATATTATTTTCGCCACTGACAGTACAGTAATCAATGAAGCAACTGGGGTTCTGGACGCGGGGACTAACCCTGACATGCTGGATTTCAAACCCATACCGAGTGCCACGTTACCACTGGATGTCGCCAGTGGCAGCCATACTGCAATTTTGGCTAATGGGGCCTCCTCAGTCACTAACAACGGCGTAATTAACACGGCTTCACGTGGGACCAGTGTTTATACCCGCGTAGCTATCATTGACGGTACCTCAACCTTCGTCAATAACGGCGCAATTAACATTGCTGCAACTATCGATAAATCGCCTCCAACCGGGTATCTGAACGAAGGGGTGAGTGTTCAGAAAGGCGCTGCCTTTGAAAATAACGGTACGATCTACATTGGCCGTCAAGCCCAGCGTTCAGCGACGGATATCGTCACTGATCTGGCCATTAAGACTCAGTCTTATGCCGTCAAATTACTGCAAGATACGGTTAATCTGGCCAATATCGCCACCTTTACCAATAATGCGACCGGCAAAATCGTGATTGGCAGCAAAACTGAGAACTCCATCGCTATTGATGCACGGGGGGAGAGAGTTGCGGTGAATCAGAACGGCACCCTCGAGCTCAACGGTGCGGGTGCAACACCAGGACAAAATGCAGCGCAGAATATCGGTATTTCGTCCAGCGCTAACGCCACGAATATCTTCAATAATGGCGATATCATCATTAATGGTATCAATACCGTCGGTATCAAAGTACTGACCAACAGTTCAGCCACTAACGCCGGTAACGTTTATGTAAATAACGGGCTTGATGCTGCCACTAATCTGGCGAACTACGGTATTCAGGCGGTTGGTGCGGGCGCGGTTGCTAATCTCTCTGGTGAGGTAAAGCTGGCGGGCGATGGTGCTATTGGGGTGGTTGCTGAAGATAAAGGTACCATTAATGTCTCCGGTACCGGTCAGGTTGAGTTTGTTTCAGGTAAAAAACAGGTGGGCTACCTGATTTACGGTACGGGCTCTAGCGTCAATAATATTGCCACGGGTGATGAAACGGTTTCAACCGAAGGCTCTACACTGTATCGCGTTGATAAGGGTGCCAGCTTTATCGGGACCACTGCCTCAACCATGAATGCCACCGGTAAAGATTCTTCTCTTATTCAAGTCACCGGTGTTGGCAGTACATTTAACTCCGGCGCGTTAGATATGGTCCTGTCTGGCGAGGGCTCTACTGGGGTCAAAGTTGAAGGAGGAGCCACCGGCACCATCACGGCAGATGCCAGTCTGGAATTGAGCGGTGATGGGGCTACTGCCGGGATCGTCGATGGCAACTACTACGGCCTGGATGGTATTGCCACCGGTGCTACCGGAAAATCTGTCTTAACCAGTTCGGCGGTATTGACCACCGGTAACACCGCGTCTGGTGCCTATGGCTATATCGCCCGTAATGGCGGTGAGCTTATCCACAAGGGCTCCATTGATTTTACACAAGCAGGCAGTACTGGCGTGCTGGTAGACGGCGGGATTCTGACCAACCAAAACCTCATCACCGTAAATGGGACTGCGGTCAATATTCAGGGCGCTAACTCTACCGTGAATAACAGCGGTACCGTCAACGCGACCGACGGCACCGCCGCTTATCTGCTGGGTGCGGGTGCGAGCCTGACCTTATCCGGTAACGGTGAAACCAAAGCGGGCGGCACCGCCCATGGCGTACTGCTTGATACCGGTGCCACAGCACTGACCGTGGATGGCGCAACCATTACCATGACCGCGGGCGGCACAGGTAATGCGATTGAAAACAAAGCGGAAATTACCGGCATTCAGTTAAAAAACACCTCGCTGACGGTGGGTAATGGTGCAGGTATTCGTACCGGTGCCTCCATGGCGGCAACCAACTCTGGCACGATCAATGTCAACGGCAGCGGTACCGGTATTCTGTTTGCCAACACAGGCGACACCATCACCGATAATACGCTGGACATGTCCGACTCGGCCGATCTGGTGATTAACGTCAATTCAGCCGCGGGCAAAGGGATTGTCACCAACTCCAGCCAGGATCTGAAAACCGGTGCCAGCGTAAACGTCAATGATGCCGCAGGCGGTGCAGCGCTTATCGTTGGCGGCACCACGGCACAAGTGGAACAATCAGGTAACCTGAAATCTAAGTCACTGAGCAGCCCGGTGGTCGATATTGATAATGGTTTTGTTAACAGCTTCGTCAACAGCGGTACCATTCAAGCCAACAGCGAGGCACAACAAGCGGTAATCACCACGAGCGGTAACGGTGTGGCATTTACCAACGCCACGGGTGGCACAATTGTTGGCAAGGTGGATCTGTTAGCGGGCAACAACACCGTGACCCTGATGCAAGGCAGTAAAGGCAATGATTTCAACACCGGCGCGGGTGACGACCTGTTTATTCTGAAAGATCTTATATTAACTGATACGGGTGTGTTCAGCTCACTGAACGGCGGTACCGGCATGGATACCCTGCGCTTTGATAACTCGGCGTATACCCTGAGTAACGCTGCTGCCATCAGTAATATGGATTATATCGATCTGATCAATAACTCGACGCTGACACTGGACAACGTGCTGCTGGCGTTGGGTGACAGTCAGGATGACAATGCCAACACCGGTTTTAATCTGGGTGACGGCAGTCTGTTGCAGGTTAATAACCTGAATGCCGTGAGCTTTAACAGCAAGTTGAACGGCCTCGGCACGATGGCCGTTAATACCGCCGGTAATGCCTTTGATTTTACGGCTAATGCGGCACAGAACGCCTTTAACGGGGTACTGGCATTAGGTCACGCCACCTTTGAGCTGGCGGCGGATAACACGGCAGCATTAGTGAATGCCACTCTGAAACTGGGCGCGGACAGTATCACCACCGTCGGTGACGGTGTGCAAACTATCGGTGGGTTGGCCTTTGACGGCGGTACGGTGAAATTTGACACCGGCACCCCGGGTGAGACGGTGGCGAAAAGCACTATCCATACCACCAAAGAGATGAACCTGCTGGGCACCGGGACGGTGGTGGTGGACATCGACAGCGTCGACAACAGCCAGACGCCGGTCAATCCTGCGCTGCCCATCATGGAGCAGGATGATGCCAACACCGTGCTGCAACTGGCGGTGAGTGATGTGGCCGTGCAAGGCGATGGCGGCAATCTGGTGCTGAAAGACCAGGATGGTAATGTCATTACCGATGCCACCACGGCCGATATTGCACAGAATGGCACCACGGTCGCCAAAGGCACTTACGATTATCGCCTGAGCAGCGGTACGGGTAACGACGGTTTGTATATCGGTTACGGCCTGACCGAAGTTGAACTGCTGGGCAGCGGCGCGGATGCGCTGTCATTGTACGCCACCAATAAAACCGGTCCGTCGGCGGATTTGAGTGCCAAAGTGACGGGCAGTGGTGAGTTGGCGATTGATACCGGTGCAGAAAATACGGTAACACTGTCCAATCTGGACAATGATTACACCGGTTCTACCGATGTACGCAGCGGCACCTTGCAGATGCTGAATAATAATGTGTTGGGGAATACCTCGCTGTTATCACTGGCAGCAGATACCGCCTTTGACATGAAGGGTCACAGCCAAACCGTGGGCGAACTGAACAGTACTGCGGGTTCAACGGTTGATCTCAATGGTGGCAGCTTAACCTTGAGTCAGGGCGGTGTGTCTGAGGGTGAACTGACCGGCAGTGGCGCGCTGACAATTGCCGCCAATGTGCTGACCGTTAAGCGTGCCAATACTGGCCTGAGCGCGGTGACCACCCTTGCCAGTGGCGCACAAGCGTTACTGAACAATGCAGCGGGTCTGGGCGATGGCAATATCGTTAACGCCGGTCTGCTGACACTGAAAGGGGCTGCGGGCCAGTTAGCAAATGCTATCAGTGATGCCGGCAGTGTGGTGCTGGAAGATAACAGCGATATCACATTGAGCGGTGATAACCGCCTGTTCAGCGGCCTGTTTGCTATCACGAACGGCAGCCAGTTAACCGCTTCTCAGGCAGAACATCTGGGGACGGCAGCGGTCACTAACGACGGTTCATTGGTGCTCAATAGCGATAATAACTGGTTGCTGGCAAACAGCATTAGCGGCAGTGGTAGTCTGACTAAAAACGGTGACGGTACCCTGTCATTGACTCAAACGGCGGCCTATACCGGCCAGACAGATATCAATGCGGGTGGCCTGATGTTAGGCAGCAGTGCTGACCCCATGACGCTGGCAAGCCAGCAGGTGAATATAGCCAGCGGTGCCTTTATGGGCGGTTTTGGTGGCGTAGCGGGCGCGGTTGATAACCAGGGCGTGCTGTTTGTGGGCAACCCAACGGCACCGGTGGTACCGGCGATGGGCCGTCTGGCGCCGGCCAGTAACATCTTTACCGTTGGCACTGACTTAACCAACAGCGGCACGGTATTTATCGGTAACAAAACCAGTGACGGCTCCGGCACCACCGGTAACCAATTAGTGGTCAACGGTAACTATATTGGCAACAACGGTCTGCTGCACTTCAACACCGCACTGGGTGACGATAACTCGGCCACCGACAGCATGATTGTGAACGGTAACACCAGCGGCACCACTAACGTCAGTGTGGACAATGCGGGTGGTCTGGGTGCCAAGACCCTGAACGGTATTGAACTGATCCAGGTGAACGGCCAGTCAGACGGTAATTTTGTGAACAGCGACCGTATTGTGGCAGGCGCGTATGATTACTCTCTGGTACGGGGGGTGGGAACCAATGCCAGTAATTGGTATTTGACCAGCTTGAGCAATTTACCGGTTGATCCAGAAAACCCGGTCGACCCGGAAAACCCGGCGAGTCCAGGCGAGGAAACTAAACGTCCTGAAGCCGGCAGCTACACCGCGAACCTGGCCGCAGCCAACACTATGTTTGTGACGCGTCTGCACGATCGTTTGGGCGAAACACAGTATATCGACGCCCTGACTGGCGAGCAGAAAGTGACCAGCATGTGGCTGCGTAACGAAGGCGGACATAACCGTTCACGTGACACCAGTGGTCAGTTGAAAACCCAAAGCAACCGCTATGTGATGCAATTGGGTGGCGATATTGCCCAGTGGAGCAACGATGGTCTGGACCGTTTACACCTGGGTGTAATGGCCGGTTACGGTAATAGCAAGAGCGACACCCACGCGAAATCGGGCTATAAGTCGAGTGGTTCGGTTGATGGATACACCGCCGGGGTGTACAGCACCTGGTATGCCAACGACGAAGACAAGTCGGGCTTGTATGTTGACGGTTGGGCGCAGTACAGCTGGTTTAACAATAGCGTGCAGGGCGACGGTCTGGCGACGGAAGAGTATAAATCGAAAGGGATCACCGCGTCGGTCGAGAGCGGCTACACCTTTAAGATCGGTGAAAATCAGTCTAAAAACGAAACGTACTTTATCCAGCCGAAAGCCCAAATCACCTGGATGGGTGTGAAAGCTGACGAGCACCGTGAAGCAAACGGTACTCAGGTGAGTGGTCAAGGCGACGGTAATATCCAGACCCGTCTGGGGCTGCGTTCTTATATGAAAGGCCACCACGAAAGTGATAATGGCAAGGATCGCGAGTTCCAACCGTTTGTGGAAGCCAACTGGATCCACAACACCAAAGATTTTGGCACCAATATGAACGCCGTTGACGTGAAACAAGCTGGCGCGAAGAATATCGGTGAACTGAAAGTGGGTGTTGAGGGGCAAGTGAACAAGCAACTGAATGTCTGGGGTAACGTTGGCCAGCAATTGGGCGACAAAGGTTACAGCGATACCGCAGTGATGTTAGGGGTGAAATACAGCTTCTAATAAGAGTAAAGTAAGTTGAAGAGTGGCACTTCGGTGCCACTCTTCATTCATCGAACATACGTAATAGGGTGTTATTGCAAATAAATATTAAGGCTGAGCTTTCTCGCAGGTTAAAAGCCTTAGAGACTGAAAATAGAGTTAAACAGACTCACTCTGCCCAGAGGCTGATCATAATACCAAGCTTCTGCCTGATCTTTAGGCTGGCGACAGATAAAAATGTTCAACCGGTGATAAATGCTCCCAGGCGGGATGCTGAATTTGTCCTTTGCGTATCATATGTACTAACTCAATGCCGGCCAATGTAGGCGACGGAAGGCATTTCAGATCAAACACATAGCCGTATAACATCACAAAAAAAAGCATGTTACCTGAAGACGTCTTGATGAGACAGAACCGGCACAACGAGGTTTTTTGAGGTTTATTTCTTGCTAGTATTAATTCCATCTTTTAAAAAAAATAGAATTACAACAACTCTAAAAAAGAAGATTTTTCCTAAAAAGTAATGGACTATCTCCTATTCTTAAATTAACTATTGACTGCTAAATTAAGTTTTTTGGTAATGCCTCCAATTAGGGTTCTGTCGCATTAAGGCGTGGTCAGGTAACATGCTGTTTTTTTTTACGATGTTGCCTGCCCATGTCTCTGATCCGAAATGCCTTTAAACGCCTGCATTATCCCGTCGATGTTATCGCGCAATGTGTTCGTTTGTATCTGGCTTACGCCCTGAGCCTGCGTAATCTCGAGGGGATGATGGCAAAACGGGATATTACCGTTGACCATTCCACGCTTCACCGCTGGGTCATCCGTCGGGTACCCTTGCTGGATAAGGCATTTCGCCGGCATAAACGCTCAGTAGGTCGTCGGTGGCGCATGGATGAAACCTACATAAAAATCAAAGGTCAGTGGAAATATTTGTACCGGGCGGTCGATACTGCAGGCCATACCATCGACTTCCTGCTGACGGCCAAACGGGACGCTGCAGCCGCATTGCGCTTCTTTCGCAAGGCCATTAGTCATCACGGCGAACCTGAGATAAAAGTGGTGCCAACACCGCAGCTTTAGCCACGCTCAACGGTAAAAAACCTGATGAGGAAGCGATTACCGTCAGGCAGAGTAAATACCTGAACAACCTGATAGAGCAGGACCATCGGAATATCAAACGACTGGTGCTGGGATTTAAATCATTTCGGCGTGCGCAGACGCTGTTAGCAGGCATCGAGTTGTTACAGATGATACGTAAAGGGCAACTTCAGCATCCCGCCGAAGAACATTTATCACCAGCAGAACAATTTTATTGGCTGCCTAAAAAAAAGGCAACGCCACTTTTGCTGACTTGCCTATGTTAATGCGACAGAACCATTCAAAATCATTGGCACTTTCATTGAACGCGAGTATTACGTTTGAATCGGGGCTTTGTTGAATAATTCGGATTTAGATAAAAGCGCCTCTCGTCACTGACTTCCTCAGGCAATCCGCACACTTTCTGGCATCCCTGCACGCGTCATTTTGTTTAAGGCACGGATCATGGCCATAGTTTCTCCAACCTGCGCATCGTAATCCCTCAACGTAAGATGCCCACCAAACAGCTGTTTTACGCGGTACATCGCCGTTTCGGCCACTGAACGCCGGTTATAAGCCGTGTGCCATTTCCAGTACGCATTGCTCCCAGTAAGCCGTTGCCTCGCCACCGCCTGATTTCTGTCGGCATACTCCACCGGCCAGTAGCCGGCGCGCGTTCGCGGCGGGATAAGCGCCTTAATTTTCTTGCGCCGCAACTCGTCGTGGCACCGCTTTGTGTCATAAGCCCCGTCGGCACAGGCAGCCCTGATTTTCCTGTGCGTCTGACGGATAAGCCCCGGGAATGCCTCTGCATCAGTCACGTTGTTTAGGGACAGGTCAGCGCAGATAATCTCATGCGTATCAGCATCCACCGCCAGGTGCAGTTTCCGCCAGACGCGGCGCTTTTCCTGGCCGTGTTTTTTCACCTTCCACTCACCCTCACCGAAGACTTTTAAGCCGGTGGAATCGATAACCAGATGGGCAATTTCACCGCGTGTTGGGTTTTTGAAAGGGATGCTGACGGATTTAGCCCGCCTGCTGACGCAGGAATAATCCGGGCAACGGAGCGGGAGCTTCATTAGGGTAAAGATGGAGTCAATGAATCCCTGCGCAGCGCGAAGTGTGAGGCGAAAAACGCGTTTGAGCATCAGAACGGTTGAAATGGCCAGCTCAGAATAACGTTGCGGACGACCGCGTAAAGACGTGTTGGGCTCGTCATACCAGGCCTGAATGGCCGACTCATCAAGCCAGAATGTCAGTGAGCCCCGATTGACAAGCGCCTTGTTGTAGGTGGCCCAGTTGGTGATTTTGAACTTTTGTTTTGCCACGTGATATCGCTGCAGGATCAGGAGTGTGGTGATCTGATCCTAACTACGGCCAAAAGTTCGATTTATTCAACAACGCCGGTTTGTACAGACATTGATGGCATGGTTGCTGATATGTGTTACATCCAATTATCGTTGTTGGGTATCCCTGCCCAGGTTATTACCGGTAATACACTCACACTGACAGTGAATAGAACTTTCCATACACCTTTTTGGTATCTGGGAGGGTGGGAAGAGAAGTTAAAACACGCTGAAGCCGTTGAGCGGATGATGACGATATTCTCCCGCCTACAAGCCGCTTAATACTTTAAATACAAAGTGATATATAGAAGTCATATATCACTTTGTATTTAGAGTAATTGATAACGGTAACTTTATATTTTACATTGTGTAACTTTTAGTGATACAATGCATGTACGGAATGGAATGACGGAACAGACAATGATTAAGTCTTTTCGGGATAAATACCTAGAACTGTTCTACATGGAAAGTAAACGAGATCGCGCGATACCGGCAACAATAGAGCGCCAGTTAGCGAAGAAGCTTGATATGTTGGCCGCCGCACATAATGAGCGAGATTTGTTTATTCCAACCAGTAATTACTACAAGCGTCTCTCAGGGCAGTTTGATGGCTGGTCAAGTATGAGAGTCAATATTCAATGGCGGTTAATGTTTCAATGGAAAGACGGATATGCTGAAAGCATCTACCTCGATCCTCATCAAGACACCTAGCAGGGGGATTTATGCTTGATACCACTACTCGCGAACCTACTACGGTAGGCGAAATTTTGCAGGAAGAATTTTTAACCCCATTAGCCATTGGGCAGGAAGAACTGGCCGATATTATGGGCGTGACTCGCGCAACGGTTAACCGTTTGTGCAAAGGCCGTCGTCGTCTGACTGTAGAAGAAGCGACGCTGTTTTCTGAGTTGTTTGAGACGACGCCCGAATTTTGGTTGAACCTCCAAGCCGCTCATGACCGTTGGGAAGCGCGAGAAGCGCTTCAAAAACATAAGCGACCCCCAATGCGTCCTATCATGGAAATGTTGGGGCGGCGTATCTCCCACGCCTGATCCTGCCAAATAGAAACCGCCCGTATGAAGTGAACCCCATATATTGGACACTTTGCTTTAACTGGCGGATGGCATGGCCTGAGTTCGATATTGTACCGGACTCAGGTCGTTCAGTTTCCCTTTGATTCGCTCGTTGTTGTAGTAGTGGATGTATTCTTCCACTGCATCTCTCAGATGTTCCGTGTTTTCATACTCTTCGTGATACCAGCATTCTGTCTTTAACAGACCAAAAAAATTTTCTATCACAGCGTTATCCAGGCAGTTCCCTTTACGCGACATGCTTTGCTTTATGTCTTTTGCTTGCAACGCTTCCTGATACTGTAGTGGTCAACTAAAATTGGCAACGGTAGTAGACTGTTCATAGAACAGCCGTTCGGATTCATTGGGCGTTAAGCCTCCGTTGTACCAGTGCGGGCGAAGTTCGCTGTAGTAACCCGTTATATATCGGGTGATGCCATTTCTGCCCTCCCCCAAGCTCTGGTAACCTGTCGTCGGTACCCATTCGGATTTCAGACTTCTGAAGAATCGCTCCATCGGCGCGTTGTCCCAACAGTTTCCACGCCAGTTTAGGCTCTGTTTTATCCGGTAACGCCACAGCAACTGACGGTATTTTTTACTGCTGTAATGACTGCCCTGATCGCTGTGGAACATCACTCCGCCTGGGCGCCCCCTGAGTTCCCATGCCATCTGTAACGCTTTACCCGTTAGCGCTGAGTCAGGTGAAAATGACATCGCCCAGCCTATGGGCTTGCGGGCAAACAGATCTAACACCACAGCCAGATAAGCCCAGCGCTTACCTGTCCAGATATAGGTCACATCGCCACACCAAACCTCATTCGGTTGGGTTACTGCAAACTGCCGCTCCAATAGATTCGATATATCAACATGCTCCCGCCCACCCCGTTTATATTTGTGTGTGGGACGCTGGCAACTTGTCATGTTCAGCTCTGCCATCAATTTTCCGGCAAGCCAACGCCCCAGTTTTACGCCCTTATTCGTCACCATTATGGCGATATTTCGGGCACCGGCTGACCCGCCGCTGGCCTGCCAGACTTCGCTAACCAGGCAATTGTGCGCTCGACATCTGGGACGCGTTCTCTGTTATGCCAGTAGCGATAGCTGCTACGCTGAACATCAAAAGCCTTACACAGTGCTTTTACCGAATAAAGCGCGCTCAATTTATCGACTATCGCAAACTGTTCAACGAGTCCGACATCAAGAGAGCGGTGGCCTTTTTTAGAATTTCGTTCTCCATTTCAAGACGTTGAATCTTTTTCTTCATTTCCCGAAGTTCTATTTGTTCAGGCGTCAGTGGAAGCCCAGCGGGGGTTTTAACCTGACATTCCAATCTGAGCTTACCCACCCATCGGCTAAGGGCGAAAGACTGACATTCATGGCTTTAGCGCCTCCGAATGAGAGTATTTCTGGTCAACAACCAGCTTTGCTGCTTCGAGTTTAAATTCAGCCGTAAAATATTTGGTCATGGATCACCTGTAAAGTTATTGAGGCAAGAATAACACCTCTAGTCAGGTGGCCAAATTCACTATGCCACTACACTTCACAATATACCATCTCAAACTGTTATTGATTGGACTTGATGAAACATGCGCTTTTTGCATTCTAACGAGGTGAATTAAATGATGCCGGACACTATAAATACTCATCTCACAGCATTCCGCAATATCTCGGGTTTTTGGCCACTGCTCCTGGGGAGGAAGTATATCATTATCACTGTCACACATCCCCAGTAAGGCAATCAGCACACGATCAGTCAATGGGGTGTTCATACCGTCTCCTTTTCGATTTTTATTCATGCCCCTGCCAAATTCTTGGCCACACTCAAATTTAAGTGTTCCACCTAGACAGATCCCTTCTTTGTCACGCTAAGCTCAGCAACACATAAGGGGTTATAAGCCTTCCTGGCTGAGCTTATTCTGTATCTGTAGGCCAGCGACTCGTCAAAAACGACGATGATAACGCGTGTTTTCATACAACGTGCCAACGTCGCGTCCGTTGGAAATTAATCATGCAAAAACGCCCTGCTAAGCCCGTATTCAAGCCAATACGTTTCGTACTAAGCATCCCCTGTGATGACTGACATGCGCATTTCAAGGTCACTTATCATGACTGAAGTTCAATATAACAATGATGTGACTCAAACCACATTTTGTGGTGCGGAAATAATGCAGTAGATACGAAACAAGGCATTTCCTTTCTTGTCATTCAATACTGCCCGCCTACGCATATTTTTATGTAACCGTGCGGCTAACTAACGATATTTTTTTCTTCTGTTTTGAATAATAAACATCCAGATTGTTAACACCATATTTAACGCATATACTGCGTCGGTGAGCACTGACAGTCTTATAGTTGAGCGACAAAATGTCCGATATCTGGCTGTTGTTTAAGCCTGAACGAATGTGACCTAATACTTCCTGCTCTCTTCGGGTCAGGACTGATTTGCGCAACTCCCCCCCATCAATATTAATAATATCCCCCGAATTACCATTGACACGCACTGAATTAATCGTTTCTCGGATATTGACAAGACTGCTACTCCAACAAAGGGCAGCGTTATACAGATGGGGGAAATGGCACATGTCAGTATATTCATCACAGAACAAAATAATATTGATCGAGTGTTTTGATTTTACTGTATTGAGTAAAAACCTCGTATCAGCATGGTCTAACTCCGTAATATCTAACAGTAACAACTTTGTTTTTTTACCTATTGCCTTCATGAGGGCACTTATAGAAGGACAAACTCTACCCCCTTTACTTTTGGGTGGAGGTGCGGATTTAAATTGTTCAGACAAAATAATTTCAAAAGAAAATGAAATTAGCCAAGACCGGCTGAATATCACATAACTCACACATTAACTCCTTTTCATTACCTATAAATAAAAAATAATCATGTTGTTACCGACCGAATTTAATGTCTGTATTCATAGCACATTATCGTCCACTACTGGCAGGTCTGAAATAAAAAGCCCTATATCATAGGGCTTTCATTAGTACTACTGGAAATAAAACAGCCAAATAAACCTGAGCGGATCAGAGCTCGATAGCGGTGAATAAAATATTTACGGTGTAAGTGTCTGCTACCACCGTTTGTGCCATAGAGGTAATAAAGAAATCCCCGGTGCCATTACTCATATCGACATCTACCCCCGAATTTATGGGCGAAGGGGGGAAGCCACTATAAGTGTTATCAGCTAGCATGATTCGTATCGTGTTAGCTGGATTTTTCCCAGGAATAACTCGAGCAGAATTAATGCCCATATATATTGTTCCGTTCAACCATTCCGCATTCACTGCACTTTGGTTTGCGGCACTTAAAAGACTCGCGTCGACCGCCCCCGAAGCCAGCACAGCACCATTAGCAAGCTGGCCCGCGCTTAACCCCCCCGTCGGCGTTAATGTTGCTGTCAAAACTCCGGGCGCAGCGAACACTAAGTCTGCCGACACTTGCTGGCTTGCCCCCGGCACCGTCAATAAATCCCCAGTCGCTGCTGTACTGTACTGTGACACCAGTGTTAACGCAGCAACCGCCGCCAGGGTAAACTTTTTCATATTCTTCATTTAAAACTCCATGTATTGTAATTAACTCTCTTAACATCAGTGCAATTCGTGATAATTAATATCACGCATTAACACACCTCAATTCCGCACCCATTGTCTAAGTGCAGTAATATATTTTCCCGGCATCTGCTGAGCTCGCCGACAATCTGAATAAATAAAACCTCTCCTGACTCATTCCTCACAGGGTGGCCAGTGAATAATAAAAAAGGTCACGCCTCTATCAGCGAGTGAATTTAATCTTCTACCTTATATTTTTTAATTCCGGCGCACTCATTACTGAGATATATTCAATATGCTCGGTCATGGCAGCATCATATTAACCGGTAACATCAACCCCATTAATATCGGGTTGCATAAAAAATTATAATTGAGCCTAGTTTATTAACGGCAGCATGTTATTTTCAACTCATGTTTTTATTATTTGCGTCGAGATACAGACGAACACATTGTATAAAACGAGTTAATTCATGCACTAATTATATTTATGTCTGACTCACGGTATCTTCTCACGGGATATCCCCAGATACTTTTCAGATAATGCACTCTGCTGCGTGCCCATATTTTCTTTTATTCAGGCCGCACCAGTATGTTTAATTCAACACGCTTACGGCTGCAATCCGACACCCCGCAACGTCAGCGTGTAACGGTCGGCGAGCACCGTCTGGTCACCGTCAATCACCAGGTCAAATCCCGTACTGCGCTCGCCGGTCTGTATCTTTATGCCCTTACCACCGTCGCTGTCCGCGACCCAACCCTCTTGCTCTATCCGCACCCGCAACTGATTATTGCCATGACTCTGTCCCGTCAGCACGTAGCTGTTCGGCTGACCACCGGTCGGGGCGGTGTCACTCCATACCTGAAATCCCGCATGCTCACCGTCATACACAATCTGTCCTTGCCCGATACGGCTATTGTCTAAAACCCTGCCGGCAACCTGTACACTGTCCATTCGCAGAGTCAGCTGTACCGTATCAGCCGCCTGCGCCAGTGAAAGTCCGGCCCACAGCACCACCATCACACATCCCCGCCATGATGCATATTTTATTGCCATCATTGCCTCTTTCATTTGACGTGGTACCCCGTAAAAAATTCGACTCAATGGCATACACCGCTCATTTCAAATATACCGGCAGGCCCGATGTCTTTGGGCAGGCGATAACTCACACGGCACTGCTGCTGTTGACCCAGGCCCCATTTCACCACCAGTTCACCCTCAGCTGACAATCCCGTCAAAAACACCGTCCCTTTATCATCCACCACGCCCGCAGCCCCTAGGTTTTTGGCGTCCTCCAGGGTCACCATGGCACCAAATGGCAGTGTGCTACCATCTGGGCGAGTCAGCACCATCAAGGCTCTCCCCCCAATACGGGTCGCGAATGTTGCCGGAATAACGGCTCCTTTTGTCGGGACCACCCGAACATCCGTCTGGGTGATATCTGCCTCCGACGACAAACGGGATGGGTCCAGACTGACGTTGTTTTCCTGATACGCCCTCAGGTAAGACTGCGTGGTATAGCCCCGAAAATCAGTTTTCACCCCCGGCCATCCGCCAACCGGAATACCCGACGCCCCAGGGGCCTCCACCAGTGCCACGGTGTCACTTAATGGCTGACCGAGTGTCACACCGTTCCGGTGCACCACCACACCGCCTGCTACATTCGCGCCCATTTGCCGGATATTTGGGCTGTAACTGTAATTGCCCCCGACCTGTCCATAACCGCCGTACCAGGTCAGTTGCATTGCACTGTTATTACGGTCACCGCTGTTGGCATCCGGGCGATAACGCTGATTAACATTCCAGTTCAGTTGTCGGTCTAAAGCCTGACCACTGAGCCCCAGTTGCTGTGTGTCCCCACCGGATGACGGTGACACCAGTTGGTAGTTGCCTCGCACTGTGCCCCCAAGCGGAACGCTCACCATCACACTGGTAATACGGTCGTTTTGTTGTTGGCCTGAATAAATAATTCGTTTGTTCTGCGTCCAGTTGAGTGACAAGGACGTTCCCCCCAAGCCGACGCCATAACTGGCACCGAAGGAATCATCATGCCCGCCCCTGTTCCAGTAACTCTCGCGGGTTCCGTTCAGAGTGATATAGCCCCAGCCGCCAAACGACTGGCTCAACGTTACCGTGTTACGGGTTTTACGAAGCTTTATATCGCTGTCACTCCACCCATCCCGGTACGTATCCAGCACTTCAGACAACGTGTGGTACCCAGATGAGGTATAGTAGGTATTTGACACACTCACGCTGGTATTCGTGGCTTCTGCGACCTTGCTGTAACGGGTTCGCCAGGCACCACCACGCTCACGCTCCAACTTGTTACGCTCACCCTGCATATGTGTTCCATCGACAGAAATCGCCCCCCACTCCCCCATCGACACCCCCAACCCCAAAGAAGCGGACTGGTAGTGGTTAGCGCCCTGAGCTCCACCGTAAGCGGTCAGACCCCAGGGAAGACCGTACATCACTGTCGCCTGCCCGATTGCCGCCTCTTCTATCGAGGTGTCTGCTGAACGGTATTGCCCCGCCATCGTGCTGTATTTCACATACCCTTCCCGCAAAGCAATGGAGGGGGTCTGATAGGCCACCGTAAAAATCTGTGGGCTACCGTCCGTTTCCCAGACAGTTACCTCCAGATTTCCGCCCGAACTCCCCGTCGACAGGTCTGTGAGCGCAAATGGCCCAGGAGCCACCGTCGCATTATAGAGAGTAAATCCATTCTGCTTCACTTCAACACGGGCCTGTGTGCGGGCTATTCCGCGAACGACCGGCCCAAAGTCACGCTCATGATAAGGCACCATTTCATCATCTGACCCGAGCATGGCTCCCCGAAAGGGAACGGTGTCAAAAATATCGGAGGGGGTATAACGCTCCCCTAGTGTCAGGCGACTCTTCAGGGGATATAACCCCCGCTCAGCATAAGTGTACGGGGTCTGCCACTTTCCCGACTGGTCCCCCGACTTCTGCCAGGTCGTTGAATTACGCAGGCGCCACGCCCCCAGATTCATGCCCGGCTCCAGTTGGACAAACTGCGAGTCCGTATGATTGTTACTGTTACCCAGATACTCTGTCCGGTTGGTATTGGCTCGGTAATTCATCAGTGCGGCAGTCACACCGTCATCCCATAACTCGACAGGAGCAATGCCGCGCATCTTTGGGCGTATAGCCACATGAGGTACGCTCAGTAACAGTTGCTGGTTATGAAACTGAAAATCTGCACTGGCCTGGGAAATGGCAGACAAATCAGCGCAATCATCACCGTCACGTGACAGACCGGGATAATCGTTAACCCTGATACCGTAACGGGATAAGGCCACCACTGCCAGACAGGGGTTAAGCACTGGTTCACCCTGCGCATTGTTCTCCTGCGCGAATGTCACTTCTCGCGAGTCAACACGCTCACCGTTCAGTAGTATGTCAACTATATAAGTTCCGGGTAACTGCCCACCCTGGTTAAATAACTCGATGTCAACGCTGCTCGCATCGCCCCCCAACATTGCAGAGTCGAAGGTATATGTCCGTGCCGCAGCGCCGTCTGAAATACAGACCAATCCTGCCATCAAATATGTGGTCATAATATTTTTTTTCATTGTGCTTATTGTTGGAGACTTACCCTTCATTACAATAAAAATCATGACAACGTACTGCTAAAAATACGGCTTTCACCGCCAAGGTCAGTAATGACCTGCCACTGTACCTGCCCGCCCCCCCCTTTAGGCAGTGTAAACTGTCGTGAAGAGAAAGGCGGTACGTGAGTGATGTTTTCAACGGCCTTGTCTCCCACCCTGACAGATTTCAGGTTCATGTAGAACGGCGTCGGATTATTGACATCGAGCTGTTCACCTTTTCGGGTCCAGGTCAGCGTGGAAGCGGTATTAGAGGGCTGGCCCAATCCTGAGGGACGAACGAACAACTTGATGCAACTTTGCACACTAAGCTGGATATTTAAATTCACGGATTTTTGGGGAAGAGCCGGTTTTCCATCCTGTCCTTCAGCCCACGCTTCATCACCTTTAGGAGGAACCCCCGTCACACACAGCCAGTACAAACTCTCACGGTCACTGGCCAGCTGACCGCCAGCTTTGACCACCCGAAGGCGACTCTGCTGCTGTCCTTCCAGCCGAAACAACGGAGGCGTGACCATAAAAGGAGCTGATGCGACCCTGTCTTCCGCCAACACAGCGGAGCGAACCAGTATGGGATAGGCCTGCGGATTGCTGACCACCAATGTGGCACCCGCTGATGTGGGGTCATAAATCACCCGTGTAGCCCCTAACTTGAGGGTAAAGGGTTGAGTCGTGCTCTCCACCGGAACCGGAGGTTGTACAGCGAATGATTGGGCCGTACACCCCAGAAACAGTAATAGACCTGAAAGAATGGGTCTTTTTGTTGTTGTTTTTTTATTCTCTTTCATGCCATATAGATGAATAAACATTACGCTTACCTTTCTTCCTGGGTATTTTTTAAGGCGTTGACATTATAAATGGCAACTTAACTCATTATTTAATGACACAACCCAATAGGGTTAATTGAAAAAAATAATGGAATTGGTTTCATTACATTAAGACTAAGGCAATCCCCAGCAGGCCTAAAATAATAAATGAAGTGCCGAGAGCCAAATTCATTTCATTCTTCTTATGAGTTAACTTGCTTATCTTATTAATCGCCATAAAACACTCCAACCTACGAAAATATTTCTTAGAAAACGCAGAATTTAAATTTAGATTTTACTCGAACTCAAACGCCGAAGAAACTATACATTACAGCCTTTTATCCTGTCAACCAAACAAAATGCAGATCTAAATACCAACACAAACAGTATTCGTAGAATTAAACACCATAAAACAGTCTTTATATAGACCGATAGATCGTGAAATTACTGATATATAGATATACGCACTAAGCATCATGATTATTTTAGATGATAGGACCATTATTGTTTTTTTATAAATAAGGTTTAAGGTTCTGTGTCGCATTAGCGTAGGCAAGTCAGCAAAAGTAGCGATGCCGTTTTTTTAGGCAGCCAACCAATAAAATTGTTCTGCTGGTGATAAATGTTCTTCGACGGGATGCTGAAGTTGCCCTTTTCGTATCATGTGGCTCAGTTCGATGCCAGCCAGGAGCGTCTGCGCACGCCGAAATGATTTAAATCCCAGCATCAGCCGTATGCGTCGTTTGATATTCCGATGGTCCTGCTCTATCAGGTTGTTCAGGTATTTACTCTGCCTGACGGTAATCGCTTCCTCATCAGGTTTTTCAGCGTTGAGCGTGGCTAAAGCTGCGGTGTTGGCGCCACTTTTATCAAGGTTCACTGTCTCAGGTTCATCGTGGTGTCGAGTGGCTTTGCGAAAGAAGAGTAATACCGTTGCAGCATCCCGTTTGGCGGTCAGCAGGAAGTCGAGGGTCTGGCCTGACGAATCAACAGCCCGGTAGAGATATTTCCACTGACCTTTGACTTTGATGTCAGTTTTGTCCATGCGCTACCGACGACCTACTGAGCGTTTATGCCGGCGAAACGCCTTATCCAGCAAGGGCACCCGGCGGATGACCCAACGGTGCAGCGTGGAGTGGTCAACGATAATACCGCGCTCTGCCATCATCTCTTCCAAATTGCGCAGGCTGAGGGCGTAAGCCAGATACCAGCGAACACATTGCGCGTTGATATCAGTGGGATAATGCAGGCTTTTAAAGGCATTTCGGATCAGAGACATGGGCAGGCAACATCGTAAAAAAACAGCATGTTACCTGACCACGCCTTAATGCGACAGAACCCTCTAATGATACCAATTTAGCCATCCATGCACCAACGCCATACTTAATGAGAAGTAAGTAAGGCTGCTGTGAGGTTAATATACTAAAAAAGACCAATAAATAATCATATTCCTACAATAACGTAGGATTTTTATTTTTAACTTGTAGGTTTAATTACATAAATAACATGATTATTCCCATTTTCGCATGGGAAGGAATCATTTGATTCTTTAAATTAAAAAAACAATAAGCTGCTAAAATTATCCAAATCAATATTAACGGTTAATTTTTTTATATAACCGATCTAAAAAACCTGGATTTAGATTGATATCATAATAATAAACTTAAATTCAATTCCATCCACAGGCCATTGATCTGCAGTATTTGCGTTTACTAGAGGAATCGAACGTGTATACTTCAATCAATAGCAAGAGAGTACAGCGACAAGGACATTTCAAGTTTCTAAAATGCTTTATATACAGTACGGGCAATGTGAATATTAGAAACCCGCTTTACTCCTACTATTAAAAATATTTAAAGTATCGTTTTGCTACAAAGTACACACCTTGAGTTTCTACATTTATTAGATTGATAAAAGTACTCATCAACTGGTCTTATTTTCCAGCAGCGATAAATATATAATTAATTCTTGTGGGCAACCTCAATCGAATTAATACACAACAGTACCGAGTTATTTAACTGGCTCTGTCGCATTAGCGCAGTTCAGTCAGCAAAAGTGGCGTTGCCGGCTGTTTAGGCAGCCAGCAGATAGAATTGTTCCGCAGGTGACAATCCCTCACTTTGCGAATGTTGATATTGCCCTTTTAGTATCATGTGGCTCAGTTCGGTGCCGGTCATGAGCGTCTGTGCCCGTCGAAACGATTTGAATCCCAGCATCAGCCGTATGCGTCGTTTGATATTCCGATGGTCCTGCTCTATCAGGTTGTTCAGGTATTTACTCTGCCTGACGGTAATCGCTTCCTCATCAGGCTCGCCGTGATGACGAATGGCCTTGCGAAAGAAGCGCAATGCCGCTGCAGCGTCCCGTTTGGCCGTCAGCAGGAAGTCGATGGTCTGGCCTGCAGTATCGACTGCGCGGTACAGGTATTTCCACTGACCTTTGACTTTGATGTAGGTTTCGTCCATGCGCCACCGACGACCTACTGAGCGTTTATGCCGGTGAAACGCCTTATCCAGCAAGGGCACCCGACGGATGACACAACGGTGCAGCGTGGAGTGGTCAACGATAATACCGAGCTCTGCCATCATCTCCTCGAGATTACGCAGGCTGAGGGCGTAAGCCAGATACCAGCGAACACACTGAGCGATAACATCAGTGGGGTAATGCAGGCTTTTAAAGGCTTTTCTGATTAGAGCCATGGGTAGGCAACATCGTAAAAAAACAGCATGTTACCTGACGCCGCCTTAATGCGACAGAACCCTGCTGGCTGCCTAAATAACCGGCAGCGCCACTTTTGCTAACTTCTCTACGCTAATGCGACAGAGCCGCTTTTACTCACCTTGAAAAGGTAATCAATAAATATGTTAAACAATATCCAGAAAACCGTTTGTGCCCTGGCCGTACTGGCCACCACCTCTCTGCCGGCTTTTGCAGAAAGCGTTGATGTTCGTGTGATCGGTACCATCACCCCGACCGCCTGTACCCCGGTACTGACTGGTGGCGGTACCATCGATTATGGCGCCATCCATCCTAATACGTTGGCTAAAGATGCCTACACCACGCTGGCTGAGAAACAACTGGATTTCACTATCAACTGTGATGCACCGGCCAAAGTAGCTGTTCAAGTAATTAATTACCGTGTGGGAACACTGCCTGATGCCGCCGCTGATACAGCCAACGGCGGGCAGCCTGTCACTTCTGTGACTATTTTTGGTACAAACAGTAATTATGTTGCAGGTCTCGGATTGCATGACAACAATAAAATTGGCGGCTACGGCATGCGCTTTGTGCCAGGTACTTACACCGCTGACTCTGCCCCTGTAGTGTCTATCTACAGACCTTCACCTACCTCTGCATGGGTGGTTACTTCCACTGGCAGCATTTTCAGCACGGCCACACGGGGCGCTAGTTGGGCCGCCCCTGGGACAACCACCCCAATCGCTTTTACCACACTGACCGGTAAACTGGGTGTGCAGGCTTATATCAACAAAGCCTCTGAGCTCGACCTGACCAAACCCATCGCGCTGGATGGTTTGACCACCATCGAAATTGTTTATCTGTAATCGTCACGCCGTGCCAGGCATTGTGCCTGGCACTATTGAAAAATAAAGGGGTTCTGTCGCATTAAGGCGGCGTCAGGTAACATGCTGTTTTTTTACGATGTTGCCTACCCATGGCTCTAATCAGAAAAGCCTTTAAAAGCCTGCATTACCCCACTGATGTTATCGCTCAGTGTGTTCGCTGGTATCTGGCTTACGCCCTCAGCCTGCGTAATCTCGAGGAGATGATGGCAGAGCTCGGTATTATCGTTGACCACTCCACGCTGCACCGTTGTGTCATCCGTCGGGTGCCCTTGCTGGATAAGGCGTTTCACCGGCATAAACGCTCAGTAGGTCGTCGGTGGCGCATGGACGAAACCTACATCAAAGTCAAAGGTCAGTGGAAATACCTGTACCGCGCAGTCGATACTGCAGGCCAGACCATCGACTTCCTGCTGACGGCCAAACGGGACGCTGCAGCGGCATTGCGCTTCTTTCGCAAGGCCATTCGTCATCACGGCGAGCCTGATGAGGAAGCGATTACCGTCAGGCAGAGTAAATACCTGAACAACCTGATAGAGCAGGACCATCGGAATATCAAACGACGCATACGGCTGATGCTGGGATTCAAATCGTTTCGACGGGCACAGACGCTCATGACCGGCACCGAACTGAGCCACATGATACTAAAAGGGCAATATCAACATTCGCAAAGTGAGGGATTGTCACCTGCGGAACAATTCTATCTGCTGGCTGCCTAAACAGCCGGCAACGCCACTTTTGCTGACTGAACTGCGCTAATGCGACAGAGCCTTACGTTTGATGTGGTATCAACCCATTGAATACATGACCATTTATTTCAACATCCCCTGCGCAATCGAAAGGAAAAAACCATGACACTCTCTTCCCTGCTGAAAACCGGTGCAGCGGCCCTGCTGCTGTCCTCCACCTATAGCCAGGCCACCGGCATGGTGCCGGAAACATCTGTCGTGATTGTCGAACAGGATGATGGCGAAGGTGCTATCAACGTCAAGAATACGGATGCCTCCCCGGTGCTGCTGCTCACAACCCTCGAAAACATCAAGGACGACGATGAAACCCTGCTGACTGTCACGCCGCCAGCGGCGCGCGTTGAACCGGGCAAAACCCAGCGGGTGCGCTTTATCATGACCAGCAAGACGCCGCTGAAAACGGAACGCCTGAAACGCGTCATCTTTGAAGGCGTACCGCCGCAGAAAAAAGGCACAAGCGAGGTGCACATGACCGTGCGCCAGAACCTGCCGGTGATTATTCGTCCGGCGGGCCTGGAGAAAGACCTTGCCCCGTGGAAACACCTGACCTGGAAGTTGAGTGGCAACAGTATCACCGTCAGCAACCCGTCACCGTACGTGGTTCGCCTGGGGCAGGGCGTACAAACCCTGCCGGACAACACGTCATGGACCCTGCCGAACAGCTACATATTGCCGGGCCAGACGATGACTGTCACCCCAAACGACAATAAAAAGGCCGGTGCCGCGCAACAGGTGCGGATTTCTCCGGCCACGACCTGGGGCTATACCGTCAATACCTATGACGCAGCTCTTACTCACTGATAAGCGACACCAATGAGATATAAGTATCACTTCACCAGACTACAGTTGACCTTGCTGGGCAGTCTCGCCATCTCAGCCCCCTTGCTGGCCGCTGACCCCACTGACCGTCAGGAGGGGACCGAGTTCGATGCGCAGATGATGAAGACCCGGGGTATCGACCCCAAACTGGCCGAATGGTTTCGTCAGGCACCGCGTTTTATGCCCGGCGAGTCGACGGTGGAACTGACCGTCAACGGCAGCGCGCGTGGCAAGGCCACCCTGCGTTTTGACAGTGAGGGTAAGCTGTGTGCCAATAAGCGTTTTCAGGACAACGCTGGCCTGGTGTCACTGCCCGGTTTTAACGAGGATATCCCCTGTTTTGATCTGAAAACCGCCTGGCCGCAAACCGAATTGAACTTTGACCCAGGAGAGGGGCGCGTGGATGTCGTGGTACCGCCGCAGGCTGTAGCGGGCCCTGGGACAGAGAGTGGCAACTGGAGCCACGGTGGTTTCGCCGGTATGCTCAACTACGACGCACAATATCTGGATTCTGCCGGCAGTGCGGCCGGCGTCAGCTTTATGCAACTCGGTACCGAGGCCGGATTCAACGTCAGCGACTGGATTGTCCGCAGTCGCCAGACGTTTTCACGTTTTAACGGTGAAGACCAGTTACGCCATCAGAATGCTTATGCCCAGCGTTCGTTTATCGGCATCAAAAAGGTACTGCAGGCTGGCCAAATCAGCCTGTCCAACTCCATGTTCGGGACCGGCCAGGTGCTGGGGTTTCAGATGTTCCCGGAAATGGCACTGCAGGGTAACCGCGGCGGGGCCGGTTTGGTGGAAGGGATTGCCGACAACCAGTCCGTGGTCGAGGTACGGCAGTCCGGGGTACTGGTTTACAGCACCACCGTGCCAGCCGGCCCTTTTCGTCTTCAGGGGTTTTCGCTGCTTAATACTCGCTCAGACCTGGTCGTGACTGTCACCGGCGGTGAGGGGGCGACGCGCCAGTTCACCGTACCGGCGTCCGCCTTGTTATTGAACGGAACCACAGTGGCGCCTGGGGTGTCTTTCGGTGTGGGAAAAATTGACCAGAAAGGCAGTAGTGAAGCCCCTCTGGTTGGCACGATTGCCAATGGGTGGACGTTGGTCCCACAAGCGACATTAAATGCCGGATTGTTGGGTTCTACGCCTTATCGTGCGGGCGCTATCGGGCTGGACAGTCAATTGTTTGATGCCACCCTGCTGTCATTGCAAACCACCGTGGCCCAGGACAACAAGCACGGGAGTCAGGGTGTCTCGCTATCGGCCTCGTTGAACCACAGTCTGACTGAACGCATCGGGGTCAACGTCAATGCATCGCAGAAAACCGCTGGTTACCGGGAGTTGAGCGATGCTTTGCAGGCAGATGACCAGAACACCACAGGGAGCAGCCGTAACCAGATTGGCGGAGGGGTCAACTGGTCAGAGAAAAACCTGGGCAGTTTGTCTGTTGCTTGGGCTCGTAGCACCACCTTTGACGGTTACCACACCGACTACCTGCGCGGGGGCTGGAGCAAACAGTTCGGCCAAGTCTACTTGGGTGCTAGCTTGGAGCGCAGCAGTGGGAGCCGTACCACCGATGCAGAGAGCCGCGCCTTCCTGACCGTCAATATTCCATTTGACAATAGCCGCAGCGTCAGCAGCTACTTCAACAGCAGCGGCAGCAGCAACCGCGCAGGGGTGCGCTACAGCAACCGCTCCAGCCAGGACCGTGGGTGGAGCCTGTCCAGCGACCGTGATTTTCGTAACCAACGAACGTCTAGTACGGGCAGCGCAGACTGGGTGACCCCCATCAGCCAGCTCAACGGCAGCCTCAGCCGGAATTCTGACAATAACACCACCTGGTCAGCACGCGCCACAGGTGCCGTGGTGGCACATGACCATGGCGTGACGTTGTCGCCTTACCGTGTGGGTGACACCTTTGGTATCGCCAAGGTAGGTGAAGAGGGGGGGGTACGCCTGGAAACGCCTGTCGGTCCTGCCTGGACCGACAGGCGCGGCTACGCGGTGCTGCCGTCGCTCAGTGGTTACAAACGTTCTGCCATTCAGTTGGATACCCGCAGTCTGGAGAAAAATATCGATATTGGCAACGCTTGGCAGGAAACCGAGGCGGCGCGGGGTTCGGTGAGTTACGTCAATTTTGATGTTGTGCGTAGCCGTCGGGTCTTGGCTGAAGTGAGAGATGTGCAGGGTAATCCTTTACCCCTCGGGGCCAGTGTGTTCAACAGTGAGGGTAACTTCGTGACCGTTGTGGGTAACAAAGGGCAGCTGTTTATTCCTGATGCGGCCAACAACATGAAGCTGGATGTACAAACCTCGGGCCAGACGCTGTGCAGTATCGTGCTTAGCCTGCCTGAAAAAGCCGTGCGGGGCGAACTGTTTGAGACCGCTAATGCGCAATGCCGATAACCGGCGTAACTCTGGAGCTGCCATGAAAAGAACCTATTTTATTGCCCTGATGCTGGGCTGGGGGCTCAGCTCGCTTGCCGGGGCTGAGCCTGCGTTAACGGAGGCTCAGCCCCCTTCTCTGCTGGTGGATACCCGTTGCAGTCTGTCTCTCGGCGGCGGAGTGATTGACTACGGTAACCAGTCTCGCGGGCAACTGCAGGCCGCCTCTCCAGGTGGCAATACGCTAACCCCTGGCAAGCGAACACTGACGTTGAGTGTGGTGTGTCCTTACACGCAGCCCCTGCGGTTGGCGCTGCGCGGCGACCGTTCGGGTAATGGAGAGTTGCGTTATGGCGAGCGAGGCAGCGTGGTGGTGCGTCTGTTTGATATGCAGCGGGATGGAGAAAGCGTGCAGATAATGCCGGTCACCCCGGATGGCGGTGTGACTGGGTCTGCGTCGGAGTCACAGCGGTTGCAACCTGGGCAGGCGGTGGGAGCCACTCTTAACAGACAGCTTGTCAAGGGAAAAGTCTTCAGTGTCCGTGTGGAGATAGAACCTATTATGACAAACGAAGAGGCCAGAGTCGGGGTGAGCACGACAAAAGAGTCTCTTCTGACGCTGGAGCTGATTAATTAGGCTCTGTTGCATTAGCGTAGAGAAGTTAGCAAAAGTGGCGCTGCCGGTTATTTAGGCAGCCAACAGATAAAATTGTTCCACAGGTGACAATCCCTCATTTTGCGGATGTTGATATTGTCCTTTACGTTGTTGGAAAAGGCGGGCTACGTTCTCATAAAAAACAGCATGTTACCGGACAACGCCTTAATGCGACAAAATCGCCCCTGTTAAATGGGAAATTTCTCACTGAATAGAGGCTGTATTCCTATATCAAGTTAATAATTATCGCCATATAATGCTGTCTTATATAACAATATCATTGTTGAGCGTTTATAGAAACATCGTGAGCCATACTTATCCCGTAGCCAATCAATAGAATTACTCAGTTAAGGACGACCGCCAAAGGTATTGTTTCTAATAAGATGTCCCCTAACATCGACTTGTCCGGTATTAGCTATTTAGGACTTTTTTACTATAATTTTATTGCGGCCCTTTTTGATGGTTTTTGTATGTATTATTTCTTTGAATTACAGATATTGATGCCTTTATTGGTAGCACATGCCACAACCATGCCGTAGCCCTTATAAAAGGCAACAATACCTTCCACAGGAACAGATAAATTAAATGTTAAAATTAACCCGTTGCCCTCATCCCAGCGATACTCGTAGGCGTAAATTTCTTCTGAGCACCCTGAGTACAGTCATCCTCTGTAGTATGGCCGGAATGGCTCACGCAGGCTCGTGTACTGGCTCGCTCGGTGTTTATACCTGTTCGGGAGTTCAGGATAGCGTAACCGATTCCACTCAGTACTTGTCAGGTTCACCGTTGTCAGTAACCACTGAGCCTAACTTCGGCATCGTTACCAGTTCAGACGAGGCGTTTAATCTGAATGGGACCGACGGTCTGAGCTTTACCGACGACAATGGTTCAACTATCACCGGACAGGAGGACGGGATTTTAGCACGAAACGACGGTGCAGGAGTGCTGTCAATCACTACCACTGGTACAGTCACCGGAACAAACCAGTTTGGCATTATGGCCACCAACGATGGCACGGACCTGACCATTGAGGCTGCCGATGTCTTTGGTGACGGTGCAGGCATTTATGCCATCAATAGAGGTACGGGGGTAACATCGATTACCACCACCGGTACGGTGTCTGGATACCAGTCCGGTATTCTCGCACGAAACGACGGTTCAGGTGCGCTGTCAATCACCAGCACCGGCACGGCAACGGGTACGGATGGATATGGTATTTCTACTACCAACCTCGGCACAGACCTGACCATCCACGCCACTGATGTCTTTGGAGGTGATGCAGGCATTTTAGCCATCAACAGTGGCACTGGTGCGCTATCCATCACCAGCACTGGCACTGCAACTGGTACGGACGAGTCTGGTATTTATGCCATAAACCTCGGTACAGACCTGACCATTCAGGCCGCTGATGTCTCCGGAAACGTTGGTATTCTTGCTGAAAATCGCGGCGCGGGGGTAACATCGATTACTACGACCGGCACGGTAACAGGGAGAGGCATGCAAGGCATTCAGGCGATAAACACCGGCCTTGGACCGGTGTCTGTCGAGGTGAACACCGGCAGTACGGTGCAAGGCGCTCTTACCGGTATTGACGTCAATTCGACCACGCCAATCGATATCACCAACGCCGGGACTGTCCGTAATTTATCAGGCAGCGCTTCAGATATCGCTATCCAGACCAGCGGAGCACAGGGAACCCTCACCAACAGTGGCCTGTTGCAGGGGACTGTTCAACTGAGCGATGAAGGCAACCGTGTCATTAACAACGCCGGCGGCTCTTGGGTCACCGCAGGTGGGACCAATGAGTTCGGCGCGCTGACAGCCAGCAATAGCCTGGTCAATAACGGCACCCTTATCGCCGCGAACGGGTCTGTAACTGACCCGGTGCAGACCACCACATTCAACAATGTTGGTACCTTCACCAACGCCAGCACCGGTATCCTGAACATGGACAACGGCCGCGCGGGCGATGTCACCATCATTAACGGCGATTATGTGGGGAATGGCGGCAGCCTGCTGTTGAATACCGTGCTGGCTGATGATGCATCGGTCACCGATAAGTTGGTGGTGAACGGCAGTACTGCCGGAACCACGTATGTGGGAGTGAACAACCTCGGTGGCAGTGGTGCCGCAACGCTCAACGGTATTGAGTTAATACAGGTCAGCGGTGTTTCTGATGGGGAGTTTGTCAAAAATGGCCGTATTGTGGCGGGTGCCTATGATTACTTATTGGTGCGCGGTGCAGATACAAATGCCAGCAACTGGTATCTGACCAGTGTAATAACACCAACACCAACACCAGAACCAACACCACCAACACTGCTTCAACGTCCGGAAGCTGGCAGCTATACCGCCAACCTGGCGGCAGTCAATAATATGTTTGTCACTACACTGCATGACCGCCTGGGTGAAACGCAGTACATTGATGCCCTGACCGGCGAGCAGAAAGTCACCAGTCTGTGGCTGCGTAATGAAGGCGGGCACAATCGTTCCCGTGATACCTCGGGTCAGTTGAGCACACAGGCTAACCGCTACGTGGTTCAATTAGGGGGCGATATTGCGCAATGGAGCAATAACGACAGGGACCGTTTCCATCTGGGCCTGATGGCCGGTTACGGCAACAGCAAGAGTACCACAGTGTCCAGTTTGTCGGGTTACAACGCCAAAGGGTCAACTGACGGTTACAGCACCGGCATTTACGGTACCTGGTATGCCAATGATGCCGACAAGTCTGGCTTATACGTGGACAGCTGGGCACAGTACAGCTGGTTTAACAACACCGTGGATGGTCAGGATTTAGCGTCTGAAGAATACAAGTCCAAAGGGGTAACGGCTTCTGTTGAGAGTGGCTATACCTTTAAAGTGGGCGAGAATGCTGCTAAAAACGCCACGTACTTTATCCAGCCAAAAGCACAAGTGACGTGGATGGGTGTGAAAGCCGATGACCATAAAGAAGCCAACGGCACGAATGTGTCAGGTGAAGGTGATGGCAATATCCAGACCCGTTTGGGCGTGAAAGCGTTTATGAAGGGCTACAGTGACCAGGACAAAGGCAAAGACCGGGTATTCCAGCCGTTTGTTGAAGCGAACTGGGTCCATAATACCAACGATTTTGGTACTACAATGGATAGCGTGACCGTGAAACAAGACGGCGCAGCCAATATTGCGGAACTGAAAGTGGGTGTTGAAGGGCAGCTCAATAAGCAAGTGAATCTGTGGGGCAATGTTGGTCAGCAAGTGGGCAACAAAGGCTACAGTGATACGGCGGTCATGTTAGGCGTTAAATATAACTTCTAAGAGTAATACCTCCTCACAGACAACAGTGTTTCGGCACTGTTGTCTGTGCTCTATCGGGTTCTGTCGCATTAAGGCGTGGTCAGGTAGTATGCTGTTTTTTTGGTTCTGTCGCATTAACGAAGAGAAGACGAAAGAATGGTAGATGTCTATTTTTTAGGCAGCCAACAGATAAAATTGTTCCGCCGGTAACAACGCTGCACCACCGGGATGATCAAATTGTCCTTTGCGTATCATGTGCACTAACTCAATGCCGGCCAATATCGTTTGCGCGCGCCGAAATGAGCTGAATCCCAGCATTGGCCTTGTTCGTCGTTTGATATTGCGGTGGTCCTGTTCAATCAGGTTGTTCAGGTATTTACTCTGTATGACTGTGATGGTCTCATTTTCTGTTTTGTCTGCGTTGAGTGTGGATAGCACGGCTGTGTTGGCACCACTTTTATCGATGGTCACTACCTTGGGTTCGCCGTGATGACGAATGGCCTTGCGAAAGAAGCGTAATGCGGCAGCTGCGTCCCGTTTGGCGGTCAGCAAAAAGTCGATGGTTTGACCGGCATTATCCACCGCGCGGTACAGATATTTCCACTGACCTTTGACTTTGATGTAGGTTTCGTCCATGCGCCACCGATGTCCAACGGCACGCTTATGCCGGCGAAATGCCTTATCCAACAACGGTACCAGACGGATGACCCAGCGATGGAGCGTGGAATGGTCAACGACAATACCGCGCTCTGCCATCATTTCCTCCAGATTACGCAGGCTCAGGGCATAAGCCAGATACCAGCGAACACACTGGGCGATGATATCGACGGGATAATGCAGGCGTTTGAAGGCTTTTCGGATTAGAGGCATGGACAGGTAACATCATAAAAAAAACAGCATGTTACCTGACAAGCTCTTAATGCGACATAACCTTATTAAGTGCCACTAGAGTAACTCTTAATAAATATCAGCTTTTTTTGCATGTGTAAGAAGACTTTTTCAGATGTCTAAACAATAAAGTACCTCCCTTATTTGGACGGTACTTTAAATTATTTTAACTATCCATAAAGTCGGATCTTAGCATCAGACAATCAGACTAATATTTTTAGAGTATACCCTAGTGATAGCGGATGACTCTCCGTAAAAAATACTCTCATATACGTTGATTTATCATTTTTGATACCAGAGAATCACTTCATCTAGTCTCTACTGCATCTTCCTCAACGCTTCATTTAGGCGTCAATCTGCATGTAATGTAAGCCCGCATTAGCGGGCTAATTTACTTAGTTTGTGAAGTGTGGAATAACCGAACACCGACAGCTCGGGTTATCTCAACAAGACGGGATAAAGTCGGATTTCCATTCTCAGATAAAGATGTATAAAGATGCTGCCGTGATATACCAGATTGTTTGGAAAACTCACCCAATCCGCCTCGGGCTTCAATAACGCGGCGTAGCGCTGTCAAAAAGGCAGGAATACCGCCAGGTTCGTAAATTTCCTCAAATGCCGTCTGTAGATAAATCTCGGCGTAAGATGGGTTTTCTTTTAACTCGGCGATCATCGCGTCGTTATGGTCAACTACCTTCGCGGAAGATTTCTTATTATTGGTTGTGATCATATTTTACCTCGCTTGATAATCTCGCCAAAAGGTCACGGCCTTATCTAAATCTTTATCCTGTGTAGTCTTATCACCGCCGATGAGTAGGAGTATAATCTCTTTATTATCAACAGCATAATACACTCGATAACCAGGCCCATAATCAATTCTTAATTCCCAAACTCCATCTCGCTCAAATTTGTGATCCCCGAAGTTTCCAGATTCTGCGCGGTCTATTCGGTTATCAATTTTTACCGCAGCGCGAGGGTCTTTTTTTCTAAGCTTCTTTATCCAGTCCGTATAAGGCACTTTGCCGTTTTCTTCCTGGTATCGCTTTGCCGTATATGGCATCGAACATCCCTCATTTCCCTTAACTAATGAAATTGTCCGTTATAACGGACAAAATTGCAAGATATTTTATTATTGTATATGGCACTTAAGTATACCCTAATGTCATAGTTAAAATTATGGTCATTTCCCCATTGGATCATCACCTATCTGTCATGTACATTATGATCATCACCTAAAAGTCACTTATGGGCAAAAAATGTACATTCACGGCTATCTCCGCGCCTCGACGAAAGAACAAGACGCACTCCGAGCCAAAAACCGGATGAAAGCCTTTATTGAAGAGAAAGGTTTTCGGATGGCCAGCTGGTACACCGAAAATGTGTCAGGGGCGTCACTCCAGCGGCCAGAACTTTTACGGTTACTCGATGATGCCGCCCCGGGTGACATTATTCTTATCGAACAAGTTGACCGATTATCGAGACTGGATGAAGCAGGGTGGCAAAAACTAAAATACCTTATCCAAGAAAAAAGGCTTGTTGTTGTCAGTCTGGATCTACCCACAAGTCATCAGGCACTGACTCTGAATGCACCTGATGAGTTTACTCTGGCCATGCTGACAGCCATCAATGGCATGATGCTGGATATGTTAGCGGCTATTGCGCGGAAAGATTACAGTGACCGACGCCGGCGCCAGGAAGAGGGGATAACCAAAGCCAAAGCGGCGGGGAAATTTAAGGGACGACAGGCAGATCGCCTTCTGCATGAGAAAATAATAGAGCTGCGCATCAAAAATGGCCAAAGTATCAGGGATACAGCAAGGCTCACGGGTGTATCTGAAAGAACAGTTATACGGATAGTGAACAAAGCCAAAGTGACTGTTGAAAGTAGCGAAATTAAATCGGTGATCGGACATTTTTAAAAACGGGTATTTTTTGGGAGTTTCCGGTGGGAGAGGGGTAAAGCCAATAACACGGGGACTCTGCGGGACGTGACGCCCCCGAAACACCCCGCGCCCCTGCCTTCAGACGAACGGTAACCCGCTGAGGCATAGCCTATTATAACAGGGGTCGCAGCGATAAACAGGTGAAGAGTCCGAGTTTGGCACTCTACAGGTAAATCCCAAAGGGGAGGATAAGTATAGAAGAGGGAGGGGCAAGCGGAATTTACGAAATTGCACATTTAGGGGGCTGCGGCACTTGTGACCCTGGCTTCTATTATGCGGTAGCGTACTCCAACCGTATTGTGGGGGTAAGCAGTAGCGGCAACGTATGCTTTAACACCGAAGCGGGTTAGAAAATCCCTGGGATTGGTGCCCGCTATAATTTATATTCATTTTTTGTAAATGGATTTAACTCAATGGACTGTGTATATGAACAATTTTATTAAACAGAGTATTGGCGGATTATCTAAGCAGTACTACATTAGAAATTTCCTCTTTGGTATGTTGTTCTTCGGGGCCTTTGTATGGGTCATAAGCACCTCAACGACCCCGATGAAATTCCCGCCCCTATTTATTTTCGCTATTAGTACGTTGCTATACCCATACTCACGATTTGTATATGAAACCCTAATAAACTATATCATTGGGGATAATAGATTCTGGACTAACGCCATATTATTTCTCATGACAAAATTTATAATGATGGCACTATGTTGGGCTTTTGCCATTTTCATTGCACCCATTGGACTGATTGGTTTGTACTTCTATCATTCATACCAAGAAAGAAACCAAGGGTAACGCTTCAACGTTGAATGATTCAACATGGATGTTGAACTTTGCCCGCAAACAGTTAAGGATCGGGTATATCCTTAGCTAGATGTGTTGTTAATAGCCGCCCCAGTTAAGATAGATGTCGTTTTTGCAGCTTCGCTTCTGCTGGACCTCATCGGTTATTGATACTTCACCCTGGCTCATAAATAAGATATTTCTCACTTAACTTGTCTTCTATGTGCGATATTTCCCACACAATGACTTTATTGTCAGATATTTCCTACAAGATTGATTAATTATTTCCCTGGGATATTTAGCCTCATCAAAAACAGGTTGAAAATAACACCACGACAGGCAGAATAGCCTCAAATTATAGTCTATCACTCTCCCCATATTCTGGGGCAAAGGCATTCCTGATGTCCCGTTTCTGCTATGGCTTATCCATGGTGAGCACAATATTGCCCATAACCCTTATTCCACTCGCCAGTTATGGCGCGGAATTCCCCCCCGTTGAGCAAAGTATTCATCAACAAACCCGGCAACGGGCACTGGAAGAGCGTTTGGCCCCCTCAACACCGGATGTGCGCTTATCGGCACCGGCGGCCTCTTGGGGCCGGATTGTCTTTCCGGTTGAGAAAACCTGCTTTGTTATTGACCGCGTTACCCTCAGCGGCACCGAGCCTTTACCCCGCTGGTTGCCACTGCAACGCATCGCCAATCAGGCGCAAGGCCAGTGTTTGGGCGGCCAGGGCATTAACCTGCTGATGAGCCAGATGCAAAACCGCCTGATCGACCACGGCTATGTGACTACCCGGGTACTGGCTCCGCAGCAGGATTTGAACAGCGGCACACTGGCGTTACACGTCGTGCCCGGCAAAATACGCCATGTTGAGCTGACGCCCGGCAGTGACCGCCATGTCACGTTGTTCAGTGCCTTCCCTGCCCGCCCCGGTAACCTGTTGGATTTACGTGATATCGAGCAAGGACTGGAGAACCTACAGCGCGTCCCCACCGTGCAAGCCAGCATGGAATTGGTCCCCGGTGAGGCCCCCGGCGAGACCGATGTCGCCCTGAACTGGCAGCAGCGCAAAATGTGGCGGCTGGCGGCCTCACTGGATGACTCCGGCACCCGCAGCACCGGCCGTTATCAAGGTGGCGCAACCCTGTTTCTGGATAACCCGCTTTCGCTGAGTGACCTGTTTTATGTCTCTGCCGGGGGGTCAATAAAGGATCGCGGCGATAAAGGCACCAATAACCTGACCGGCCATTACTCGCTACCATTCGGTTACTGGACCGCTGGCATGACCGCCAGCAGCTATGACTACCACCAAACGGTGGCGGGTCTGAATGGCGATATCCATTACCGGGGGGAAACGGAGAACGTCACGCTGCAACTCAGCCGCCTGCTGCACCGCAATGCCAGCCAAAAAACCACCCTGACCTACGATGTGCTGACCCGCTCGTCGAAAAACTATATCAATGATACCGAAATTGAAGTGCAGCGCCGCCGCACCTCGGCCTGGCGTGTCGGGCTGGAACATCGCCACTTTATCTCGCAGGCCACACTGGATGCCGGTATCAGTTACCAGCGTGGCACCCGCTGGTTGGGTGCAGTACCGGCACAAGAAGAGTATGTCGGCGAAGCCACTGCCCTGAGCAAAATTCTGCGTTTGAATGCGCAACTGGATATTCCTTTTGTGGTTGCGGCGCAAAACGTCCATTACAACCTGCAATATCAGCGGCAAAGCACCAACACCCCCCTGACGCCACAGGATCAATTCTCCATCGGCGGCCGCTGGTCAGTGCGCGGTTTTGATGGTGAGCGCACGCTGAATGCCGATCGCGGCTGGACGGTACGCAATGATCTCGGCTGGTATACCCCGCTACCAGGCCATGAACTGTATGTCGGCGTGGATTACGGCGAGGTCAGTGGTCGCAGCGACCCTTATCTGCTGGGCCACCATCTGGCGGGCAGTGTCGTCGGTGTGCGCGGCACTGTGCTGAATACCCGTTATGACCTGTTTGCTGGCAAGCCACTGTCAAAACCTGATGGCTTCAAAGCCGACTCAGTGACTGTGGGCTTTAACCTGAACTGGCAATACTGATGCACCTTATTAACCCTTTAGCTGTTGAGAGTCACCATGAATAAGAACCTGTACCGTATCGTATTTAACAAGGCGCGTGGCTTATTAATGGTGGTAGCCGATATCGCCGCCTCCGGTCGGGCCGCCTCGTCGCCTTCATCAGGTCTTGGGCATACTCAACGCCGCCGTATCAGTGCCTTATCGTCGCTGAGTTTTAGTCTGTTACTGGCCTTGGGCTGCGTCTCGTTATCCGCGCAAGCCAATATTGTCGCCGATGCCAGTGCGCCGGGTAACCAACAGCCGACCATTATCAGCAGCGCCAACGGTACGCCACAGGTCAATATCCAGACACCCAGTAGCGGTGGGGTTTCGCGTAACGTTTACAGCCAGTTCGATGTCGATAATCGCGGCGTGATCCTCAATAACGGCCACGGTGTCAACCAGACCCAACTCGGCGGTTTTGTCAACGGCAACCCGTCGCTGGCACGCGGTGAGGCCAGTATTATCCTCAACGAAGTCAACAGCCGCGACCCGAGTAAACTTAACGGTTATATCGAGGTCGCTGGCCGCAAAGCGCAGGTGGTTATCGCCAACCCATCAGGCATTACCTGTGATGGCTGCGGCTTTATCAACGCCAACCGTGCGACCTTAACCACCGGTCAGGCACAGCTCAATAACGGCCAACTCACTGGCTACGATGTGGATCGGGGTGAGATTGTTATTCAGGGCAAAGGTCTGGACAGCAGCCGTCAGGACCATACCGACCTGATTGCCCGTTCGGTTAAAGTCAATGCCGGCATCTGGGCCAATGATCTAAAAGTCACCGCCGGACGCAATCAGGTTGACGCCGCGCACCAAAATATTACCACCAAAGCCGACGATGGCAGCGCTCGCCCTACCGTGGCGGTGGATGTCGCCAATTTGGGTGGCATGTACGCCGGTAAAATTCGCCTGATCGGGACTGAAAGCGGTGTCGGGGTGCGCAATGCCGGTGAAATAGGGGCGTCAGCCGGCGATATCACTATCACGGCGGATGGCATGCTGGTAAACAACGGCCAGATCAACAGTGCTCAACATCTGGCGGTGAATACCGCCGCCGGTATAGCGAACGCAGGTGTGCTCTATGCGCAGGGCAATACCCAGCTCACCACCGCAGGCACGTTGAATAACACCGGCACTGTCGCGGCGGCAGGTGATACCTCGCTGCGCGCGGCAGAAGTCAATAGTAGCCGCAACTCGGTACTGGGTGCCGGTGTCAAGTCCGACAACAGCGCGATCACCAGTGGCACCTTGCGCGTTGATGCCAGCGGGATGTTAACCGCCCAAGGCAAAAATATTAGCGGGACGGCGCAAGTGCTTAACGCGCACAGTATCGATCTGAGTGGCAGCCAAACACAGAGCCGTGACCTGACACTCACCGCACAAGGTGGCGCTATCGATCTCACCGGCGCTGAACTGTTAGCCAGTGGCAACCTGTCTGCGTCGACCGCCGCGCTGTTACGCACTGACAACGCTCGTTTGATTGCCGAGCAAATGACCCTCAACGCTCAGGCGCTTTCCAATGTTGGCGGGACGATAGCCCAAACCGGAACCACAGATTTCAACCTGAATCTGCCGGGTGATGTCGATAACCGGGGCGGCACAATTCTCTCTAAAGGCAATGTGGCGGTCAATGCACAGCGCCTGGATAGCAACGGGGGCAGCCTGTTAGCGGCGGGTGTACACAGTGATGGCCGCCTGATGGAGAGCGGTGACTTGAGGGTAAGCACCCGTCAGGAGCTGATCGCGCAAGGGCAGACCCTAGCCGCCGGTGCGATGACGCTAACCGGTAGCCGGGTTGATTTGACCGACAGCCATACCCAAGCCCGAGAGATAGACATCACCGCCAACAGTGGCGATATCAGTACGCAGCGCGCCAATATTCTCGCCCTTGGAACGCTGACCATTAATGCGGGGGCAAGTGCCGGGCAAACCCTCAATAACCAAAGTGGCACACTGGCGGCGAATAACATCGCGTTGAATCTGGGTCAGCTTGACAATAACGCAGGCAAGATAGTTGCCAGTCAGGATCTGACCCTTGATTTACAGCGTGATTTCAGCAATCTGGCGGGTTCTACCCTTCAAGCTGGGCGTGATTTCACCTTGACCACCGCTGGTGATGTGACCAATAACGGACAAATGTTAGCGGGCGGCAAACTCAGCACCGATTCAAGCAGCTTGCTCAATAGCGGCCATATTATTGCGACGCAAGCCAGCCTCAGCGCAGCGGGCGCATTGATTAACCGTGGTGAGATATTAACCCGCGGGCGACTCGATACCGACTCCAATACCCTGTTCAACACCGGCACCCTGATCAGTGCCGAAGCCACGCTTAAAGCACGGGAGCGTATTACCAACTCCGGCCCTGGTGCCCTGATCGGTGCCACCGATGAAAACGGTACCTTAGCCTTGTTGGCACCGGTAATTGAAAACAGTGATACCGTCACCCACACTGATTCCGCCCCAACCACCACCCTTTTAGGGATGGGCAACATTATTCTGGCCGGCGCATTGGACAATAGCGGCAATTATCTGGCGGCGGCTCAGGTGCTCAATATTTCGGGTTTGATTGAATCCGGCAAAGATATGTTGATTTACGCCACGACACTGACCAATCGCCGTCATATTCTCACCGCCAATAGCAACTTTGTTGTGGCCGACACCGTGAATGGGTCCGCGGTCTGGACAGAAGAAAACCCTGATATTCCGGGGGGACGCTATGCTGAACCGCCTCATGGCGGCTCGATGAATAGCGACTATATTGGCACCGATTATACATCGACTATCGCCTATAACAGCATCGATAACATTAGCCCAGAGGCGCAACTGCTGGCCGGTGGGAACCTGACCCCACAAGTGGGTACGCTGGAAAACTTCTGGAGTAAAATCAGTGCGCAGGGAGAGATTGACCTCACCGGTGTCACCCTGAACCAGGATGGTTGGGGGAATGCACAACGCCTGATTGAACAAACAACATCCACGGGTGAGTGGCGTTATCGGACCTACAAAGGCGATTTATGGGGCACCTCTTGGGGTCCTGAGGTCAGTGAGCGCGCGACTAACCAATATGCCTCCAGTATTACCGCACAAACCCTTAGCGGCAGCGGCACCACGATCAACAATGGCGCCAACCCCGGAGCCATTGCGCCTCCCCAGAGTAGCGACAATAGCGGAAAAGATCTGGCCATCGAGTTTAACGGTATCTCGCTGACACAGCCCAACGGTGGACTGTATAAGTTCAATACCGACTACACCGTCAGCGGCGGTTATCTGATTGAAACTAACCCGGCGTTTGCCAATCTGAATAACTGGCGTGGATCAGACTACGTACTCCAACAGTTGAATAGTAACCCGGATGTGATATTCAAACGCCTGGGGGATAACGCCTATGAACAGCGTCTGGTGCGCGATCAGGTACTGGCACTGACCGGTCAGGCGGTCGCCAGTGATTACCGCAGCGCTCAGGAGCAGTTCGAACAGCTCTTTGCGGCGGGACTCGAGTACAGCAGGACGTTTAATCTTGCCCTCGGCACCCACCTCAGTGCGGAACAGATGGCGGCATTGACCCGTAATATCGTGCTGATGGAAAGCCGCGAAGTCGCCGGGCAAACCGTGTTAGTGCCGGTGGTGTATCTGGCGGGGGTCAAGCCGGGCGATTTACAGGCCAACGGCGCATTAATTGCCGCCGAGAATATCACCTTAACCGAGGTTCAGGGGTTCACTAATCAGGGCGCGATGAAAGCCGGCAATAACCTGAGCATTAGCATGGCGCAAGGCATCACGCTCAATAACCGCGGCGGCTTACTTCAGGCCGGTGGCAATATGCTGCTCAGTACACTGAACAGTGATATTGACCTGACCAGTACGCGGCTCAATGCTACCAACCTGCAACTGGACAGTGGCCGCGATGTGATACTGCGCACCAGCAGTGAGCAACTCAGCAGTGATAATGGTGCGGTTCAGCGCAGCCAAACCGTACTGGGGCCGCTGGCGAGTATCAATGTCAGCAATAACGCGGTTATCAATACTGAGCGTGATTTTATCATGCAAGGTGCCAGCCTCAATGTCGGTCAGGATTTGCAGGTGAATACCGGCGGCGACTGGCTGCTCAATACCGTACAAAGCAGCGACCAGATAAGTGCGAATTATGGTTATGGCAGTTCGACCAGTGAGCATATCCGCCATCTGGGCAGCGAGGTGAATGTCGGCGGTGCGCTGACGGCCAACGTCGACAATCTGACGGCGGTGGGGGCTAACATTAACGCCGGCACGGTGGATGTGCAGGCACAGAACATTAACCTGAGTGCAGCGACTGACAGCCTGCACGTCACCGGCGAATCGTCGAGCAAGCGCCATACCAGTTCAGTGGAGCTCTACGATGAAACGCTGCGCGGCAGCCAGTTAAACGCCACCGGCGATATCAATTTACAGGCAGCAAAAGACATCAATATCAGTGCCAGTGCGGTACAAACCCATGGCGCACTGAAGCTGGCGGCAGGCGGCGATGTCACCCTCACCACCCAGACTGAACAGCATGATGCGCAGCGCAATCATACCGGTAAGAGTAAAGGGCTGGCATCAACGACCACCACGCGTACCGAAGACAGTATTAGCCAGACGCTGGCGGTCGGCTCCATGCTATCGGCAGGCAGCATTGATGTCAGCGGCAACAATATCGCGGTCATCGGCAGTAACGTGGTGGCCGATAACGATATTAATCTGCGGGCAAAAGAGAACATCACCGTCGGCACTGCGCAACAGAGCGAGAGCGAATCTCACCTGTTCGAGCAGAAAAAATCCGGCCTGATGAGTACCGGCGGGATTGGTGTCACGGTGGGCAGCAACAGCCAAAAAACCACCGACACTGGCAAATCTATCTCCAACGTGGGCAGCACGGTGGGCAGTGTACTGGGCAATGTCAGCATGACCGCCGGTGAAGACCTGACGGTGCAAGGTTCTGACGTGTTAGCCGGTAAAGACATCAGTCTGACCGGTAAAAACGTCTCTATTTTGGCGGCGGAGAACCAAAGCAGCCAGACCCACAGCGTTGAGCAAAAAAGTAGCGGCCTGACACTGGCACTGTCTGGCGCGGTTGGCAGCGCCCTCAATACCGCGGTCACCACCGCCAAAGCCGCCAGCGAAGAAAGCAATGGCCGACTGTCTGCGCTGCAAGGGGTGAAAGCGGCACTCAGTGGTGCGCAGGCGGTACAAGCAGGTCAGTTGGTGCAGGCGCAAGGGGGCGATACTGCCAGCATGTTCGGCATCAGTGCCTCATTAGGCTCACAAAAATCGGCCTCACAGCAACATCAGGAACAGACCCGCGTGACGGGCTCGACCCTGACGGCGGGCAACAACCTGAGCGTGACGGCCACCGGTGAGGGGAACCCGGCGAACAGCGGCGATATTGTGGTGCAAGGCAGCCAGCTCAAAGCCGGTGGCGACACCACCCTGGATGCGGCGCGTGATGTGCTGTTGCTCGGTGCCGCCAACACACAGAAAACCGACGGCAGCAACAGCAGCAGCGGTGGCAGTGTGGGTGTCAGTCTGGGGTTCGGTAGCGCTGGCGGTGGTCTGAGCATCTTTGCCAATGCCAACAAGGGTCAGGGCAATGAGCACGGCGACGGCACCTTCTGGACTGAAACGCAGATTGACACAGGCGGCACACTGTCACTCAGCAGCGGGCGTGACACTTCGCTGATAGGCGCGCAAGCCAGCGGTGAAACCGTCAAAGTGGATGTCGGCCGTGACCTGTTACTGCGAAGCCAGCAGGACAGCGATAACTATGATGCGAAGCAGACCAGTACCAGCGGCGGTGTCAGCATGGCGGTGGTCGGCGGCGGTGGCTCTGCCAACCTGAGCATCAGTAAAGATAAGCTGCACAGCAATTATGACTCAGTACAGGAGCAGACCGGTATTTTTGCAGGCTCTGGCGGCTTTGATATCACCGTGGGTGAACACACTCAGCTCGATGGCGCAGTGATTGCCAGCACCGCGGACAAGAGTAAAAACAGTCTGGATACCGGCACGCTCGGCTTCAGTGACATTGAAAATAAAGCCGATTTTAAAGCGGAACATCAGGGCGGTAGCCTGAGTACCGGTGGCCCGGTGGGGTCTGACCTGCTGAGTAATCTGGGCAGTGTGGTGCTGTCGGGTCTGGGCAATGACGGTCATGCCGAAGGTACCACGCAGGCAGCGGTCAGTGAGGGCAGCATCACTATTCGTGACACCGATAAACAACAGCAGAATGTCGATGACCTGAGCCGCGACACCGACAATGCCAATGCCAATGGCAGCATTGCTCCTATCTTTGATAAAGAGAAAGAGCAGAATCGCCTGAAAGAAGCACAGCTGATTGGCGAGATTGGCGGTCAGGCAATGGATATTGCGCGGACGCAGGGAGATATCCTCGGGCTTGAGGAAGCTTTGAAACGCCATCCTGAGTTGAAAGGCGATGCGGAAGCCTTGCGTGAGACAAAAGAATACAAAGCCGAAATGCAGAAATACGGCACCGGCAGTGCACTGCAACAAGGTCTTCAGGCCGCAACAGCGGCCATACAGGGCCTGGCGGGTGGCGATATGGCGAAAGCGCTGGCAGGCGCCTCAGCCCCGTATCTGGCGGAAGTGATTAAGAAAAGCACGGGAGATAATCAGGCGGCTAACCTGATGGCCCATGCGGTACTGGGTGCAGTCGTGGCGCAGATCAACGGCAACAGTGCGCTGGCGGGCGCTTCGGGTGCAGCGATGGGTGAGTATATCGCCCAACAGATGTACCCTGGTATCAATCGTGAAGACCTGACCGAAGAGCAACGACAGACCATCAGCGCCTTGGGTACACTGGCAGCAGGATTGGCCGGTGGTATGACCGGTGACAGCACCGCTGACGCGGTTGCCGGAGCGCAGGCTGGGAAGAATGCGGTGGAGAATAACTCGCTCCATGACATTATCGATAATAAAGTCTCTGGTGTGACTCAGGAACAGAAATACCAGAATGCGCAGAAAGAACTGGTTGCCGCTGTTGAAGAGTTCAAAGCACAGAACTGCGCCGGGTTAAGTTCCGATGCGTGTTCAGCCAAGATGCAGGCCAATAGCGACGAACTGCTGAAAGGGTTTGCGGGTTTTGGGATAGACTTCGTTCCCGTCATCGGTGATATCAAAAGCGTTGCGGAAGCCCAAAGTGCGCTGGATTACCTGATTGCGACGATAGGATTTATTCCAGGGATTGGGGATGCTGCGGGTAAGCTTATCAAGGCAGCAGAGACAGCACTGAAAAAAGGTGATGTTGCTGAAGCGTCGAATCTGATCAATAAGGCCAGCAGTGAGATATCAGCGCATAGCGCAACCAATGGGTTAAATCTAAATAAATCGCTGGCAAACGAAGCACAATTGGCTGACCTGATCAACAATGGTGGCACTTCGGTTGCAGGTAAGGGAGCAAAAGATCCTTTACGTGATGCGCCCAGATTAGCAGCAGAGTATGGTGGAAAAGCAGAGGACTGGAGCAAAGTCAGCAGTAGTAGTTACAAAGCGGCTGATGGTACGATTTTTGAAATTCATGCTTATCGTAATGCTTTAACTGGGAAGGTTGTTGAACCTAAATCTATTCCTATTCAAAAGACGAAATGATATGAAAGTTAAATGTATTGCTACTAATTTAACCCAAGAACAGAAAAGGGAATTAGGCTTGAATAAGGAAGAATCTCCACAATACCCTTTTACTATTGGGAAGATTTACACGGTATTAGGGATACATATGCAGATAGGGTATTACGCTGGAACAATGTTAAAAATCCCAATGAGATACGCCGTTCCTGCGCCTTTATGTCTATTTGAAGTGATCGATGCTCGCCCTTCTATATACTGGAAAATAAAGAAATTTAGTGATTTTGAATTAGCATTATGGCCTGATGAATTATATCAAGAGTACTTTCAAGATGATCTTACAGATGGTGTTCCAGAAGTAGTTGAAATATATAATAGAGTTGTCGATAAATTAGAAAAAGAGTTCGACTAAATGCAACCCCGGCTCACTCAGCTCGATGGCGCAGTGATTGCCAGCACCGCGGACAAGAGTAAAAACAGTCTGGATACCGGCACGCTCGGCTTCAGTGACATTGAAAATAAAGCCGATTTTAAAGCGGAACATCAGGGCGGTAGCCTGAGTACCGGTGGCCCGGTGGGGTCTGACCTGCTGAGTAATCTGGGCAGTGTGGTGCTGTCGGGTCTGGGTAATGACGGCCATGCCGAAGGTACCACGCAGGCAGCGGTCAGTGAGGGCAGCATCACTATTCGTGACACCGATAAACAACAGCAGAATGTCGATGACCTGAGCCGCGACACCGACAATGCCAACGGCAGCATCAATCCTATCTTTGATAAAGAGAAAGAGCAGAATCGCCTGAAAGAAGCGCAGTTGATTGGCGAGATTGCCGGTCAGGCAATGGATATTGCGCGGACGCAGGGAGATATCCTCGGGCTTGAGGAAGCTTTGAAACGCCATCCTGAGTTGAAAGGCGATGCGGAAGCCTTGCGTGAGACAAAAGAATACAAAGCCGAAATGCAAAAATACGGCACCGGTAGTGCACTGCAACAAGGTCTTCAGGCCGCAACAGCGGCCATACAGGGCCTGGCGGGTGGCGATATGGCGAAAGCGCTGGCAGGCGCCTCAGCCCCGTATCTGGCGGAAGTGATTAAGAAAAGCACGGGAGATAATCAGGCGGCTAACCTGATGGCCCATGCGGTACTGGGTGCAGTCGTGGCGCAGATCAACGGCAACAGTGCGCTGGCGGGCGCTTCGGGTGCAGCGATGGGTGAGTATATCGCCCAACAGATGTACCCTGGTATCAATCGTGAAGACCTGACCGAAGATCAACGACAGACCATCAGCGCCTTGGGTACACTGGCAGCAGGATTGGCCGGTGGTATGACCGGTGGTATGACCGCTGACGCGGTTGCCGGAGCGCAGGCTGGGAAGAATGCGGTGGAGAATAACTCGCTCCATGACATTATCGATAATAAAGTCTCTGGTGTGACTCAGGAACAGAAATACCAGAATGCGCAGAAAGAACTGGTTGCCGCTGTTGAAGAGTTCAAAGCACAGAACTGCGCCGGGTTAAGTTCCGATGCGTGTTCAGCCAAGATGCAGGCCAATAGCGACGAACTGCTGAAAGGGTTTGCGGGTTTTGGGATAGACTTCGTTCCCGTCATCGGTGATATCAAGAGCGTTGCGGAAGCACAGAGTGCGCTGGATTACCTGATTGCGACGATAGGATTTATTCCAGGGATTGGGGATGCTGCGGGTAAGCTTATCAAGGCAGCAGAGACAGCGTTGAAGAAAGGAAATGTTGCTGAAGCGTCGAATCTGCTGAATAAGGCTAGTGGTGAGATATCAGCGCATAACTCAGCCACCTATCCGAAGTTGAAAGATGATTTAAGGCAACAAAACCTCGATAGCATTGCAAAGCAAGATCCACGATTGGATGCTGTAGTTAAAGGCGACAATGGTAAGTTGAATTATGGTGTTGGGTCAGGATCTAAGGAAGAAGCTGATCGCTTAGGCCAAATTTGGGTGGGAGAAGGAGCTAGGCCACTTAGTGATGGAAAAGGATTGATTAGCGCTGATGGCACTCGTGTTTATCGTTATCCTGCATCTAAGCCAAATACACCGCAAGAAATCAGTCCAACAGGTGTTCAAGCTAATTTTGAAACATTAAAAGATGGACAAAAAATAGGTAACGGACACATGGTGATAACTCAATGAAAGGGGAGCTTAAATCTTTAGGCGTTAATTCAGCAGAATTCACTCCAGAAACTTATCAACCTGATGAGATTGATTGTTTTGGATTATGGGTGAACTTATGTATTGGTCCGGAAAAGCAAATGGGAGGGCATGATTATCAAGTATTTATCTGTACTCCTGAGTGGCTCTGTAAACATCATTGGGTACCTGAGTTAATGCGTCATACTCTATTGGTTCGTAAGTATGATCTTGATGAGATCACCAAGACCATCACAGATTATATTGACCGGTGTGAAGGTAAGGACTGGATGGAAATCGCCCAAAAACTATCCCGCGTCTTTGCTTGGGAGTATGAAGATTATCAGCCTTAACGACAACCCCGGCCAAAACCGGGGGCTTTTCTTCTAAGCTCTAAATCTCCACCTTCCCGCGACCGTAAGCAGCGGCACCAAAGTCACCGACAGCGGTCAGTCGATGTCTAATGTCGGCAGCACGGTGGGCAGCGTACTGGGCAATGTCAATATGACCGCCGGTGAAGACCTGAGGGTGCAAGGCTCCGAGGTGTTAGCCGGTAAAGACATCAATCTGAGCGGTAAGAATGTCGCTATTGTGGCGGCGGAAAATCACAGCAGCCAAACCCATAGCGTCGAGTAAAAAAGCAGCGGCCTGACACTGGCGCTGTCCGGTGCGGTCGGCAGTGCCGCCAATACCGCCAGTGACGAAAGCAATGGACGACTGTCTGCGCTGCAAGGGGTTAAAGCGGCACTCAGTGGTGCGCAGGCGGTACAAGCAGGTCAGTTGGTGCAGGCGCAAGGAGGCGATACCGGATGGGGACTCCCACACCCTTTTTAGGTAAAGTCGTTTAGAAAGATTGCATTGAACGCAGCACAACAGGCTAATGAACAGGTTTTTCCTGTATGGCTATGACCCCTTCGAATAAGACAAAGCATTGAATCTGGATTGTTCACTGTGCTAATTTGGTGTATATTTGACCAGGCATGTATTTTTACACAGTACATAACTGAATAAGGAGTGTAAATGATTGAAAAATCAGAATTCTTTTCCAGCTTCATCGAAATAGAGAAGCGACCAGAATTTTCTCCAGATCAGGAAATTAGCCCGGATAATTTTAAAGAATTGGTTGGTGAATATCGACTTGATGAAGACGTTATCTGCCAGGTAAGGACTAAAAAAGGGGCTTGTTGCAAAAAATGGAGTTGTCATGAAAACTGAGGCTATTCATCCCTTCTTCAATGAACCCACATGACCCCTAGCGATTTCAAATGGAAACATTTTGCACCCGAGATCATCCTGTGGTGCTTACGTTGGTACGGTTCAACCCCAATGAGTTATGCCAATGTCAGCGATATGCTGGCAGAGCGTGGGATTTCCGTTCATCGCTCTACCATTTACCGTTGGTTTATTGAATATGCCCCCATACTTCGTCAGAAATTGAAACGATATCAATTTACGCATGCCGACTCCTCATGGCAACTCGATGAAACCTATATCAAAGTCAACGGAAAATGGTTTTATCTCTATCGCGCCATCAATAAGCTCGGTACTACATTAGATTTTTACTTTTCGCCTAAACGAAACAAAAATGCTGCCTATCAATTCCTTAAACGGGTGTTAAAACCCTATCCGGTTGAAAGACAGCCGAAAATACTCAATACCGATAAACATTCGTCATACGGTTACGCTATTACTCGTTTGATGAAAGAAGGAAAGCTACGGGATGATGCGAAGCAGCGGCAAGTCAAATACCTGAATAATCGTATCGAGTCTGACCATGCACCCATCAAAAAATTGGTAAAAGCGGCCGGGGGGTTCAAACGGCCAAATCGAGCGTGGTCAACGCTTCAGGGATTTGAAACATTGCGACGACTGAATAAAGGTCAATTTGATATTTGGCTACGCCGTGACGAACCTGAATGTCTAGTGCGGGAAAGATCCGCCTTTATGAATCGGCTCTTTAACATTGAGACGGTTTTAGCCTAATTATTTCCCCCATCAATGAGTAAAATCACCGACTCTCATTATTTGCAACAAGCCCGTTTAAGTGTCCTCCTACAGGCACCGTCAATGTGAGGATGAATACTCTACCGGTTCCAATACTACTGTGTGGTGATCCAGGGCACTGTTGATAACCCTTGCGTGCAGAGAATACGCCGACATCACCTGAATAAAGGTCATTGTGTCACCGATAATGCGAAACGGTACGGGATGCAGGTGACGACCATCGGCGGTAAAGGCGGCATTAAGCGTGGATTTTTCGACGTAAAAGCCATTATTCTGAGACGGTGTGAGTACAGTTCCTGATTTCCATTCTCGACTGTCCATCACATAATTGTCCCAGCCTTGATCTCTCAGTGTCTCAGTGGCGTAGGTGAGTCGAAATAGGTCTGATTGCTCGGCCAGATTGCCACTACAGGAACGCCATAAATATTCCAGATGCTGGCGTAGTTTGCCTACTGCAGCGTGTTTGCGGCCCCGTTCCAGTAACCAGGTAATGTCGATAGCGACACTTTTTGGAAACCGCTTTTGCTTTTGTGCGGTAGCCAGCCAGCGGATAAGAAACAGATTATCTGCGTAGTGCGTTCTCGCCATGCCATCCTGATGGGCTATGCCAAGCGCCACCAACGCACAAAAGGCCAGGTGGCTTAACGCTAAAGTGGTGTTTTCCGGTGAGTCCGGTTCAATGTTATCTAACAACGTCTTCCCTGCCCGTCATTTGGATGATTAATGGCGGATTTGTGCCAGGTCGTCAGCGGTCAGACCGGTCATTTTCATTACCGAGTCGCGATCGATACCGTTCGCCAGCATAGTGCGTGCGACTTCCAGTTTACCTTCAAGCACGCCTTCCTGACGTCCTTTGGCTTCACCTAGCTGGATACCTTCCATCCGGCCTTCCTGGCGACCCTTTTCGATCCCTTTTTGTTCTAGTTTTTGTGCAATCGTCATCAATACCTCCTCGTGCTGTGGTGAGCGGCGGGCCAGCTCCCTAATAAAGTTTTCCGGTGCCGCCGTGTCGCCAACCTGCAACATGTAATTCATCAGCGATGTCAGCTGCTCATTATTAGTGTAACCGGCAAGCAGCAACGTGACCAGTTGTTCCAGTAGCTCGGCAAGGTCACGCTGACGAACGTGCTTTTGTAGCAGTTCCAGAATGGCCATGCGCCGGTGTGTCATGATTTCGTCATCAGAAATGACGGTCACATCAACCAACGGAAAATCATTGCTGTAGAGTTGTCCCGCCAGTTCCGGCTCACTGAATTCTTGCAGCCAGTTCATCGGGTAAGGATAAGGTGTCACCTGGCCATGATAGAATAAAATCGGGATAACCAGAGGCAGTTTGTCGTTACCAGCATCGAGGTGTCGCTGCATGGCGGCGATAGCATATCGCATCAGCCGAAAGCCCATATGCCTGTCTGGCGAACTTTGGTGCTCGATCAGTGCGTAGATGTAGCCGTCACCCTGCCCCGCTTTAAGGGAATACAGTACGTCCGAGTAATAGGCACGCAGATCTTCTTCGATAAACGAACCGGACTCCAGTCGCAGGGTGTTCAGGTCGCACGCCTGGCGTAATGCTGGCGGTAGGTGTACATCCAGAAAGTCGCGAGCGGTTTCTGGGTGTGTCAAAAACTGTTTAAAAAGCGCGTCGTGCGGTGTAGGTGTCGTTTTCATTGGCCAATAGTAGCATAGTCATTGATAACACGGATTTTAGCGCCTGAGCGTGAAGAATACTGCGGTTAATTCCAGATTTTCCCTGTTTCCTGATGCACAACTTCTAACTCGATATAACAATAGCGCATCTCAGCTGCATAGGCGGCATCCTGGTTTAGTTCATCAACCAGCTCATCCAGCTCTTGTTCGGTTTCATAGGGAACCCGGAGAATATAGTCGTTGCCTTTTGGGTCGGGCTTTTCCATATCAAAGCTCCAGTGCCATTCGTTCTCGATATCCGTTCTGACCTTGGATTTACCTCTGACGTATTTGGTATTATTTTCAACGCGTAGCTCGATGAGTAGCGTTGCTATTTTTCTGGCTGAACGCTCGCCAGGCAAAATATCGTCGGGGTTCTGAAGCCGGTAGGTTTTCAGTATCCGGTAGACACTCGCTTTGCCGATATTCAGTTGTTTGGCCACCGAGTCGCGGGTAAAACCGGCACGAACCAGCTCGATGACGTCAGCGGATTTTGCGCGAGCGGTGGGTTTTCTTCCTTTATACTTACCCTGTTGTTTTGCCTGGGCAATACCTTCCCGTTGCCGTTCCTGTCGTAGATTAGTTTCGAATTCAGCAAAAACGCCCAGCATATCCAGAAAGGCTTTGCCGGATGCTGACGCGGTATCGATGGCCTGTTCTGTCGCCCTGAGTTTGATATTTTGCTGTTCAAGGTCATACACCAGATTCTGGAGGTCGCGAAGGCTTCTTGATAAGCGATCAATGCGTGTGACCACCAACGTATCGCCCTCACGCAGGTAGTCCAGACATTCGTCAAATGCCTGGCGCCCTTCTTTCTTTGTCCCGCTAACTTTTTCCGAGAAAATTTTGCGGCAACCCGCAGCGGTCAAAACTTCAACCTGGTGAGTCAAATCCTGATCAGTAGTTGAAACTCGCGCATAACCGACAAGTGCCATCTCATTTCATCTCAATAGGTACTAGATTAAGTGATTCTCTGGTATCAAAAGTGATAAATCAATTTATATGAGAGTGTTTTTTGTGGAGCACCACTCACTATCACTAGGGTATAGGCTAAAGCGATATGTGCTCATTTTCAAAAAACAGGTCTATCTTACAATCACTTCTGATCTCCAAGTTGTCACTTGTTAACTAAAAAATGAAACGTACACAATTTTATTATCTGATAGTAAAATGTTGTACGTTTCATTTTATTGTGTACACTGAAATCAGTCTCACATATTAATGATGTGCAAGGAATCCATCTCTAGGGGAATAATGATGAAACGTGATTACGGTAGTGTTGGCACTATTGCTCTGAGGGCTAGTGCTTTACTTAAAGCCATGAGTAGGGACATTGAAGAACAACGGAAAGAGTTCAATCTTACCGAGTATCATCAGACCTATACGCGTAATGCTGTGGCAAAACTTCCTAAATTAAGCCGTCGTATCGTCGAGCAGGCTATCAAAGAGATGGAGGACAGTGGCTACCACTTCAATAAAAAACAGGTAGGTAATGTTGAGCAGTACGCATTGACTATTCAGAACGTCATAGATATTTATGACCATCGTAAGATCACGAAATATCGTGATATTCACAAAGAGCCATACGTGATCTTTGTCGTGAATCTAAAAGGAGGGGTATCAAAAACTGTTAGCACGGTAACGTTGGCGCATGGTTTGCGCGTACATCAGGATTTATTACGTCACGATCTGCGTATTCTTGTTATTGATCTTGACCCACAAGCCTCTAGCACAATGTTTTTGGATCATACTCATAGCATCGGTTCTATACTCGAAACAGCAGCTCAGGCAATGCTGAATGATCTCGATGCAGAACAACTTCGTACAACGGTTATCCGCCCGACAATTGTTCCGGGGGTTGATGTTATCCCTGCGTCAATTGATGATGGTTTTGTTGCGAGTCAGTGGGCGTCTTTGGTGGCTGAGCACTTACCTGGAGTCTCTCCGTCTGAGGTATTACGTAAGAAAATAATTGATCGTGTGGCGAATGATTATGACTTCATTTTCATTGATACAGGACCACACCTTGACCCTTTTTTACTCAATGGCCTAGCTGCCAGTGATTTGCTATTAACCCCTACCCCTCCAGCTCAAGTAGACTTTCATTCAACTCTTAAATATCTAACTCGCTTGCCAGAAATGCTGGAACAATTAGAAGATGAAGGCATTGAGCCACGATTAAGTGCCAGTATCGGTTTTATGTCCAAAATGACCAATAAACGTGATCATGAAACATCGCACAGTTTGGCGCGTGAGGTGTATGCCAGCAACATACTAGATTCATCATTGCCACGACTGGATGGTTTTGAGCGTTGTGGTGAGTCATTTGACACTATAATCAGTGCCAATCCGATGTCCTATCCAGGCAGCGTAGAGGCGCTTAAGAGGGCTCGTACTGAGGCTGAGCGTTTCACTAAAGCTGTTTTTGACCGGATTGAATACATCAGAGGGACGGTAGCATGAAAAATATCGTGTCTCGAGGCCGAGTTCTTGGGAATAGTAGTTCTGAATTTGCACGTATGCTAGAAGGTGGTGAGAATTCCAAGACCTTCACTCTCAAATCAGGTAAACAGGCTAAATTTGTCCATACCATTGTGCTAAGTGGTGAGATTGAATCACGGACGTTTGTTGACTCCACTGTTAATGGGCGTGACCAGACTATGCTCACGCCCGAGTCAGTCAGTGATATTTCTCGTACGATAAATCTCCAGCAGTTTTTTCCTGCCATTGGCCGGGAGGTTAATGGGAAAATTGAAATTCTGGATGGTACCCGCCGCCGAGCCGCCTGTATTTTTAATCAGGTGAAGTACGAGATCCTTGTAACGAAGGATGAGATCGACCTTGCCGACGCCCAACAACTTGCAAAAGATATTCAGACGGCTAGAGAACATAGCCTTCGCGAACTTGGGAAGCGATTTAAAGTCATGTACGACAAAGGCATGACAAAAGAAGAAATTGCGCAGGTGGAGAATATTTCCCCAGCAAAAGTTACTCGTGCATTTCAGGCTGCTTCTATACCAGATGAAATAATTTCTGTTTTTCCAATAATCAATGATATTTCATTGTCGGACTATCAGTTTTTGTTGCATATAGTAGAAGACGCAAATAAAAAAAGAGTTTCAGTTGAAGAACTAATGGTGAACGTCTGTCGATGTATTCACAAAGATCCTGATAATCCTATAACTGATAAAGCTAAAATATTGTCAATCTTCCGAGCTGAGAGCAAAGAGCTTAAGGATGCACCTCTTAAATCGGTTGAAACCGAAAAGCTACGAGATTTTTCTGATCGCAACCAGTTTGCGAGGAAGAAAACTGATACTAAGAAACGGCTGGTTGTATATGAGTTTTCTCGTATGCCTGCTGAAGTGCAGTTAGAAATTGATGATGCAATCAAGCGTATTGTTGAGAGAATGTCTTATCAAGGGTAGTCAGGGATAAACAATAGGATGTCAGATGGCATCCTTTTTTTAGCTAAATTCACCACGGTTTTTTAATGCTTATATTTATGAATTTTATGGTTTTTTTCTTATTCTTTCATAGTGAAATCACCATTGTTTCGCCGCACTAGTAAACCTCTTATCCCTTCCCATGTTTTCTGGCTCTGTCGCATTAAGGCGTGGTCAGGTAACATGCTGTTTTTTTTACGATGTTGCCTACTCATGTCTCTCATCAGAAAAGCCTTTAAACGCCTGCATTATCCCGTCGATATCATCGCGCAATGTGTTCGTTGGTATCTGGCTTATGCCCTGAGCCTGCGCAACCTGGAAGAGATGATGGCTGAACGCGGTATTGCCGTTGACCATTCCACGTTACACCGCTGGGTTATCCGCCTGGTGCCCTTGCTGGATAAGGCGTTTCGCCGACATAAACGCTCAGTGGGTCGTCGGTGGCGCATGGATGAAACCTACATCAAAGTCAAAGGTCAGTGGAAATATTTATACCGTGCGGTCGATACTACAGGCCAGACCATCGACTTCCTGCTGACCGCCAAACGGGATGCCGCCGCCGCCCTGCGTTTTTTTCGCAAGGCCATTCGTTACCAGGGCGAACCTGATGTGGTCACCATCGATAAAAGTGGTGCCAACACCGCAGCCCTAACCACACTCAATGCAGACAAACCAGAAGAAGAAACCATCACCCTCAGACAAAGTAAATACCTGAACAACCTGATTGAACAGGACCACCGAAATATCAAACGGCGAATACGACCGATGTTGGGATTCAAATCATTTCGGCGGGCGCAGACGATATTGGCAGGTATTGAGTTAGTGCATATGATACGCAAAGGACAACTTCAGCATCCAGTCGGGGAGCATTTATCACCGGCGGAACAATTTTATCTGTTGGCCGCCTGAAAAATAGACAGCCCTAGTTTTTTCGTCTTTCCTCCGTTAACGCGACACAACCCTAAAAATACCCAGCCGCAAAATTTTGGCGGCTTCCCGCTTACAACCCCGTAATGCAGCTGCAGCATCCCGTTTGGCGGTCAGCAGGAAGTCGATGGTCTGGCCTGAAGTATCGACCGCGCGGTACAGATATTTCCACTGACCTTTGACTTTGATGTAGGTTTCATCCATGCGCCACCGACGACCTACTGAGCGTTTATGTCGTCGAAATACCTTATCCAGCAAGGGCACCATACGGATGACCCAACGGTGAAGCGTGGAGTGGTCAACAATAATACCGCGCTCTGCCATCATCTCCTCGAGATTACGCAGGCTGAGGGCATAAGCGAGATACCAGCGAACACACTGAACGATAACATCAGTGGGATAATGCAGGCGACGGAAGGCTTTTCTTATTAGAGACATGGGCAGGCAACATCGTAAAAAAACAGCATGCTACCTGATAACGCCTTAATGCGACAGAACCAAAAAAACAGCATGTTACCTGACCACGCCTTAATGCGACAGAGCCATTAAATCTTATATACCTACCCTGTTATTTTATTATAAGATTATTGCTTATGTGTTGTAAATCAAGTTTTTTTGTGAAGTACATGTGTTAAATTAAAAGATAACTGATCATTGTATTTCTAAATGTTTGTTACTAATTTTGAGTAGAAAGCATCTTTAAGGTTAGTAACGAAAAGCACTTCTACTTAATCTGATTTTTATTAATTAAAGTATTTAATATTAATTTTTAGTTTTATTTTTTTTGGTTGTCATACTCAAGAAAAATCGAGTTTACAACACCATTACAATAGTTATGTGTAATTAATTTCTACTCTTTATTTTGCTTGATAAAGGGTGATATTCGTTATTTGTGAGCGCAAAAATATGATTAAACGTTTTTCTTTTTTAAATAAACTGCAACCTACAGTCGGTGTTTCACTGAAAAGACACGTTTCTCCTCTCCCCCGGCCCCATATCAGACGAGTTGCCTGGGGTATGTTACTATTACAATTATTTATCCCTCTGAGCACATCTTTCTCTCCGGCCATTGCGGCGATGAAAGCTTCAAAGGCCACAACAACATTATCCTATTCATCTACTGAACCCTATGTGCTTGGTTTGGGAGAAAATGTTAATATTGTAGCGAAAAAATACGGTATTACCGTTGACGAACTAAAAAAAATAAATGTCTACCGTACTTTTTCTCGTCCCTTCACTGTTCTGACGACGGGCGATGAAATTGATGTTCCCCGTAAAGTCTCTCCTTTCTCAATAGATAACAATAAAGGCGATACGTTTTCAGTAGAAAATACATTAGCCGGTCATGCGGTGGCGGGTGCGACCGCCTTATCCAACGGTGATACCGCTAAATCCGGTGAGAGGATGGTTCGTTCTGCGGCCAGTAATGAATTCAATAACTCGGCACAACAGTGGCTGAGTCAGTTTGGTACGGCTCGTGTACAGCTGAATGTTAATGATGACCTCCATCTGGACGGCAGTGCGGCAGATGTATTGATCCCGCTGTATGATAATGAAAAATCCATTCTCTTTACCCAACTTGGGGCCCGCAATAAAGACAGCCGTAATACGGTCAATATGGGCGCCGGGGTGCGTACATTCAAGGAGAATTGGATGTATGGTGCAAATACCTTCTTTGATAATGATCTGACCGGTAAAAACCGGCGTGTCGGCGTGGGCGCAGAAGCCTGGACTGATTACCTGAAATTGTCCGCCAATAACTATTTTGGTCTCACGGATTGGCATCAATCCCGGGACTTTACCGATTATAACGAACGCCCTGCCAACGGTTATGATCTCCGTGCTGAAGCCTATTTACCGTCGTATCCCCAGTTGGGCGGTAAGGCGATGTATGAAAAGTATCGTGGTGATGAAGTTGCGCTGTTTGGCAAAGATAACCGCCAGAAAAACCCTCATTCCATTACTGCGGGGGTAAATTATACCCCAATCCCATTAGTCACTATTGGCGCAGAGCATCGCGTCGGCAAAGGTGGGCAAAACGACAGCAACATCAACGTTCAGTTTAACTATCGCCTGGGTGAAACCTGGCAATCTCATATAGACCCCTCAGCCGTTGCCGCGAGCCGTACACTGGCCGGAAGTCGGTATGATTTGGTTGAACGTAACAATTATATAATGCTGGATTACCAGAAACAGAATCTGGTGCGCTTGGCCTTGCCAGAAAGTCTGGCGGGTGATCCTCTATCGCTGCACACCATCACCGCGCAAGTGACAGCAACACACGGTCTTAAACACATTGACTGGCAAAGTGCAGAGCTGATCGCAGCGGGTGGCGTGTTAAAACAAACCAGCAAGGATGGGCTGGAGATAACGCTGCCTGGATATCAGGTCAATCGAGCTAGCGGTAACAGATACATTCTGAATGCTATCGCCTATGACAACCAAGGTAACTCTTCCCGTCAGGCGAGCATGCTCATAACTGTAAATGCACCAATGATAAACAATGCTAACTCGACTCTGACGGCAGCACCAATAAATATTGAAGCCAATGGCAGCGATACCTCCGTAGTGACGTTGACGCTGCGCGACAGCAACAACAATCCAGTCACCGGGCAGATCGTGACCTTTACCAGTACCCTGGGTATCTTGAGTACAGTGATAGAGAGTGGCAACGGTGTTTACACCGCTACTCTGACGGCGGGGATGGTATCAGGCATCACTACAGTCAGCGCGAGCGCCAACGGTGTCGCACTGGGTGTGACGCAGTCCACTGTGACCCTGAACGGCAACAGCGGCAACCTGAGCACCACTAACTCGACGTTGGTGGCCGCGCCGACTGCTATTGTGGCCAATGGCAGCGACACCTCACAGGTGACGCTGACGCTGCGGGACAACAACAACAATCCGGTGACCGGCCAGGCCGTGGCCTTTACCAGCACCCTGGGAACCTTGAGTCCGGTGACTGAGGTTAACGGTGTTTACACCGCCACCCTGACCGCCGGGATCGTGGTGGGGACGTCCAGCATCACCGCCAGCGTAGGTGGCAGTGCGCTGGGCGTGACGCCAGCCACGGTGATCCTGAACGGTGACAGCGGCAACCTGAGTACCACGAACTCCACCTTGGTGGCGGCGCCAGTCAGCATCGAAGCCAACGGCAGCGACACCTCGGTGGTGACGCTGACGCTGCGGGACAACAGCAACAACCCGGTGACCGGGCAGACGGTGGCCTTGGCCAGCACGCTGGGCACCCTCGGGGCGGTCAGTGAAGGCAGCAACGGGGTGTATACCGCGACCCTGACCGCCGGCACCCTGTCCGGTACCGCCAGCCTGACGGCCAGTGTGGGCGGCAATGCCCTGGGCGTGACGCCAGCCACGGTGACCCTGAACGGTGACAGCGGCAACCTGAGTACCACGAACTCCACCTTGGTGGCGGCGCCAGTCAGCATCGAAGCCAATGGCAGCGACACCTCGGTGGTGACGCTGACACTGCGTGACAGCAACAACAACCCGGTGACCGGGCAGACGGTGGCCTTGGCCAGCAGCCTGGGAACACTGGGCAATGTGACCGAGCAGGCCAGTGGCATCTACAGCGCCACCCTGACCGCCGGCACCGTTTCCGGTGTCGCCAGCCTGAGTGTCAGCGTGGGCGGCAGTGCGCTGGGTGTGACGCCAGCCACCGTGATCCTGAACGGTGACAGCGGCAACCTGAGTGCCACGAACTCCACCTTGGTGGCGGCGCCAGTCAGCATCGAAGCCAACGGCAGCGACACGTCGCTGGTGACGCTGACGCTGCGGGACAACAGCAACAACCCGGTGACCGGGCAGACGGTGGCCTTGGCCAGCACGCTGGGCACCCTCGGGGCGGTCAGTGAAGGCAGCAACGGGGTGTATACCGCGACCCTGACCGCCGGCACCCTGTCCGGTACCGCCAGCCTGACGGCCAGTGTGGGCGGCAATGCCCTGGGCGTGACGCCAGCCACGGTGACCCTGAACGGTGACAGCGGCAACCTGAGTACCACGAACTCCACCTTGGTGGCGGCGCCAGTCAGCATCGAAGCCAATGGCAGCGACACCTCGGTGGTGACGCTGACACTGCGTGACAGCAACAACAACCCGGTGACCGGGCAGACGGTGGCCTTGGCCAGCAGCCTGGGAACACTGGGCAATGTGACCGAGCAGGCCAGTGGCATCTACAGCGCCACCCTGACCGCCGGCACCGTTTCCGGTGTCGCCAGCCTGAGTGTCAGCGTGGGCGGCAGTGCGCTGGGTGTGACGCCAGCCACCGTGATCCTGAACGGTGACAGCGGCAACCTGAGTGCCACGAACTCCACCTTGGTGGCGGCGCCAGTCAGCATCGAAGCCAACGGCAGCGACACGTCGCTGGTGACGTTGACGCTGCGTGACGGTAACAATAACCCGGTGACCGGGCAGACGGTGGCCTTGGCCAGCAGCCTGGGAACACTGGGCGGCGTGACCGAGCAGGCCAGTGGTGTCTACAGCGCCACCCTGACTGGCGGCACCGTTTCCGGTACCGCCAGCCTGACGGCCAGTGTGGGCGGCAATGCCCTGGGCGTGACGCCAGCCACGGTGACCCTGAACGGTGACAGCGGCAACCTGAGTACCACGAACTCCACCTTGGTGGCGGCGCCAGTCAGCATCGAAGCCAATGGCAGCGACACCTCGGTGGTGACGCTGACACTGCGTGACAGCAACAACAACCCGGTGACCGGGCAGACGGTGGCCTTGGCCAGCAGCCTGGGAACACTGGGCGGCGTGACCGAGCAGGCCAGTGGTGTCTACAGCGCCACCCTGACTGCCGGCACCGTTTCCGGTACCGCCAGCCTGACGGCCAGTGTGGGCGGCAATGCCCTGGGCGTGACGCCAGCCACGGTGACCCTGAACGGTGACAGCGGCAACCTGAGTACCACGAACTCCACCTTGGTGGCGGCGCCAGTCAGCATCGAAGCCAATGGCAGCGACACCTCGGTGGTGACGCTGACACTGCGTGACAGCAACAACAACCCGGTGACCGGGCAGACGGTGGCCTTGGCCAGCAGCCTGGGAACACTGGGCGGCGTGACCGAGCAGGCCAGTGGTGTCTACAGCGCCACCCTGACTGCCGGCACCGTTTCCGGTGTCGCCAGCCTGAGTGTCAGCGTGGGCGGCAGTGCGCTGGGTGTGACGCCAGCCACCGTGACCCTGAACGGTGACAGCGGCAACCTGAGTACCACGAACTCCACCTTGGTGGCGGCGCCAGTCAGCATCGAAGCCAACGGCAGCGACACCTCGGTGGTGACGTTGACACTGCGTGACAGCAACAACAACCCGGTGACCGGGCAGACGGTGGCCTTGGCCAGCAGCCTGGGAACACTGGGCAATGTGACCGAGCAGGCCAGTGGCATCTACAGCGCCACCCTGACCGCCGGCACCGTTTCCGGTGTCGCCAGCCTGAGTGTCAGCGTGGGCGGCAGTGCGCTGGGCGTGACGCCAGCCACCGTGACCCTGAACGGTGACAGCGGCAACCTGAGTGCCACGAACTCCACCTTGGTGGCGGCGCCAGTCAGCATCGAAGCCAACGGCAGCGACACCTCGGTGGTGACGCTGACGCTGCGGGACAACAGCAACAACCCGGTGACCGGGCAGACGGTGGCCTTGGCCAGCACGCTGGGCACCCTCGGGGCGGTCAGTGAAGGCAGCAACGGGGTGTATACCGCGACCCTGACCGCCGGCACCCTGTCCGGTACCGCCAGCCTGACGGCCAGTGTGGGCGGCAATGCCCTGGGCGTGACGCCAGCCACGGTGACCCTGAACGGTGACAGCGGCAACCTGAGTACCACGAACTCCACCTTGGTGGCGGCGCCAGTCAGCATCGAAGCCAATGGCAGCGACACCTCGGTGGTGACGCTGACACTGCGTGACAGCAACAACAACCCGGTGACCGGGCAGACGGTGGCCTTGGCCAGCAGCCTGGGAACACTGGGCAATGTGACCGAGCAGGCCAGTGGCATCTACAGCGCCACCCTGACCGCCGGCACCGTTTCCGGTGTCGCCAGCCTGAGTGTCAGCGTGGGCGGCAGTGCGCTGGGTGTGACGCCAGCCACCGTGATCCTGAACGGTGACAGCGGCAACCTGAGTGCCACGAACTCCACCTTGGTGGCGGCGCCAGTCAGCATCGAAGCCAACGGCAGCGACACGTCGCTGGTGACGTTGACGCTGCGTGACGGTAACAATAACCCGGTGACCGGGCAGACGGTGGCCTTGGCCAGCAGCCTGGGAACACTGGGCGGCGTGACCGAGCAGGCCAGTGGTGTCTACAGCGCCACCCTGACTGGCGGCACCGTTTCCGGTACCGCCAGCCTGACGGCCAGTGTGGGCGGCAATGCCCTGGGCGTGACGCCAGCCACGGTGACCCTGAACGGTGACAGCGGCAACCTGAGTACCACGAACTCCACCTTGGTGGCGGCGCCAGTCAGCATCGAAGCCAATGGCAGCGACACCTCGGTGGTGACGCTGACACTGCGTGACAGCAACAACAACCCGGTGACCGGGCAGACGGTGGCCTTGGCCAGCAGCCTGGGAACACTGGGCGGCGTGACCGAGCAGGCCAGTGGTGTCTACAGCGCCACCCTGACTGCCGGCACCGTTTCCGGTACCGCCAGCCTGACGGCCAGTGTGGGCGGCAATGCCCTGGGCGTGACGCCAGCCACGGTGACCCTGAACGGTGACAGCGGCAACCTGAGTACCACGAACTCCACCTTGGTGGCGGCGCCAGTCAGCATCGAAGCCAATGGCAGCGACACCTCGGTGGTGACGCTGACACTGCGTGACAGCAACAACAACCCGGTGACCGGGCAGACGGTGGCCTTGGCCAGCAGCCTGGGAACACTGGGCGGCGTGACCGAGCAGGCCAGTGGTGTCTACAGCGCCACCCTGACTGCCGGCACCGTTTCCGGTGTCGCCAGCCTGAGTGTCAGCGTGGGCGGCAGTGCGCTGGGTGTGACGCCAGCCACCGTGACCCTGAACGGTGACAGCGGCAACCTGAGTACCACGAACTCCACCTTGGTGGCGGCGCCAGTCAGCATCGAAGCCAACGGCAGCGACACCTCGGTGGTGACGTTGACACTGCGTGACAGCAACAACAACCCGGTGACCGGGCAGACGGTGGCCTTGGCCAGCAGCCTGGGAACACTGGGCAATGTGACCGAGCAGGCCAGTGGCATCTACAGCGCCACCCTGACCGCCGGCACCGTTTCCGGTGTCGCCAGCCTGAGTGTCAGCGTGGGCGGCAGTGCGCTGGGCGTGACGCCAGCCACCGTGACCCTGAACGGTGACAGCGGCAACCTGAGTGCCACGAACTCCACCTTGGTGGCGGCGCCAGTCAGCATCGAAGCCAACGGCAGCGACACCTCGGTGGTGACGTTGACGCTGCGTGACGGTAACAATAACCCGGTGACCGGGCAGACGGTGGCCTTGGCCAGCACGCTGGGCACCCTCGGGGCGGTCAGTGAAGGCAGCAACGGGGTGTATACCGCGACCCTGACCGCCGGCACCGTGGTGGGCGTGGCCAGTCTGACGGTGACGGTGGGGGGCAATGCACTGGGCGTGGCCCCGGCCACCGTACTGATTGCTCCGGCAAGTAGTGCAATAACATCACTATCTGTAAATGGGGCAAGTTTTGCCGCTAATGCTAGTTTTCCTGCAAATGGTTTTGCAAATGCAAAATTCAGAATTGTTATCAACAATTATACGGAAGCTGAAGCCGCTCTATTCTATACATGGACAAGTGATAATTCTGCCGTAGCGGTTGATAACCAAGGAAATATTAATATCAACTCAAACTCTGGGAACAGTATCGTCACTATTAAGGCGGTGAATAACACTAACAGTGAAGCGGTTCAATATAGCTTTACCATTAAAAAATGGTGGGATAATAATGTACCTTCAGCGACTTATAATGTTAACCATTGCGTAACATCTCTGGGCGCAGGTTATAGGCTTCCAACTATGGGAGAATTAACTAATTCTACCTCAAGTACCGGTGCAACTCGGGTAGCTAATAGCTCTCTGTGGAGCGAGTGGGGAAATATGAATGCTTATGGCTGGATCGTGGGCTCTGGAGTGAATCGTTATTATTCTTCTACTCTGCAAGCCAGTGGTGCTGTATATGGAACCAATTTAGCTATTGGTGATTATGATTACTTGTATATTGTTAATCCCTACCGTTATACCTGTATAAGCCAAAATTGATATTTTAGGCGCAAAAATGGTTATACCGGTGTTGTAGTAGTAAGGAGGATGGTACTGTTGTATGAATAGGGTAAGGTGATAATTTCCGTTAGCCATCTTAATTGGCACTGCTGAAAATCTGGTGATAGTAAGCAGTGCCACCCTCTCCAAGCAAACAGCACGCAATACAGCTCTGTCGCATTAGCGTAGATCAGTTAGCAAAATTGGTTAAAAAATATACTTAGCGAATGAAAGGGACTTCCCCTCGATGTGGTTACTGTAACCATCTTCCGTGACATTATGGGGAGTAACCAAAATATTACAGGGGAATAACCATGGCCGTTGTAACTGTTGGGATCGACCTCGCTAAAAATGTGTTTGCCGTTCATGGCGTTGATAAAAATGGCAATGCTGTTCTCGTTAAACCCAAAGTAGCCCGGGCTGCGCTGCCCGAACTCATTGCCAGTCTGCCGCCTTGCGTTATTGGGATGGAAGCCTGTTCAGGCGCTCATTACTGGGCAAGGCTTTTCAGGCAGTATGGTCACGACGTTAAATTGATGGCCCCGAAATTCGTTTCGCCATACCGGCTGGCAGGTAAACCGGTAAAAATGACGCCGCGGATGCGCTGGCAATTTGCGAAGCCGTCCGACGGCCCCACATGCGTTTTGTGCCGGTAAAAGATGAAGAGCAGCAGTCCATGCAATGTCTGCATCGTACCCGCCAGGGTTTTATTGAAGAACGCACCGCATCATATAACCGGCTTCGTGGCCTGGTATCTGAATTTGGCCTGATTGCCCCGCAGAGTACAGAACAACTGCGGAGACTGGCCAGAGAACACCGCGAAAATTTGCCTGGCTGGGTCAGCCAGTGCGTTGATGACCTGCTCAGTCATATTGACAGTATTGAGCTAAAAATCGCTGAGTATGATCGTATACTGGCCAAAATAGCCGTCCGGGACGGTTCTGTCGCATTAAGGCGTTATCAGGTAGCATGCTGTTTTTTTACGATGTTGCCTGCCCATGTCTCTAATAGGAGAGCATGAAAAAGTGTGGGGCAATCACCGAATGAGTCTTTCGCTGGGGCTAGAATAACCAGCATTCTTTCGTCACCATGCTTGTTATCCTGCGATGAAAATCTATGTTATCAAAATAGCTGTTCGTGGTGTCACTCCTATGGTCTGGCGTCGGTTAAGAATCGCTGCTGATACGTCACTGGCCGCGCTTCACTACATAATCCAGATCGTACAGGGCTGGGGCGATGACCACCTTCATCAGTTTCACATTTATGGCAAAGATTACGGTATCTCATACGAAGGGGGCGTTGGCTTTCCGGATAACCCGTTCCGGGTTGTGATTGATGATTTTGCTTTTGATGTTGGCGATCGTTTTACCTATGAATACAATTTCTTTGAGCACTGGCTTCACGACATTCGTGTTGAGGCTATTCATGAATACTCCACGCTGAAAACGCCATTTTGTATGAGCGGTCATGGTATGCCCGGAGCAACGGCTGCGGATGAAGCTGATAAGACGCTGGCGTTCCTGGAGGCAATCATCAACGCAGATGATGCAGCAACAGTTGGTGATATCCGCCCTTTTATCGACGATCTGGATGCCGTCCGGTTCAATCGCCAAAAAATCAACCGGCAACTGAGCAAACTCAACCAAATCACCTCCGGCGCTGGAGCCTGAGGTGATTTGGTTGGGTCGCCGCCGCTGACAGCGTCTATAAAGGTACACATTTACGTATGAATCCTTACGCCTAGCCTTGCTGGATTTTACTGAACAAATCGAACCTTAACGATTTATATGGCAGGTCATTAATTCTTGTAAACGATTAATTTACGGCTTTGTTGAATAATTCGGATTTAGATAAAAGCGCCTCTCGTCACTGACTTCCTCAGGCAATCCGCACACTTTCTGGCATCCCTGCACGCGTCATTTTGTTTAAGGCACGGATCATGGCCATAGTTTCTCCAACCTGCGCATCGTAATCCCTCAACGTAAGATGCCCACCAAACAGCTGTTTTACGCGGTACATCGCCGTTTCGGCCACTGAACGCCGGTTATAAGCCGTGTGCCATTTCCAGTACGCATTGCTCCCAGTAAGCCGTTGCCTCGCCACCGCCTGATTTCTGTCGGCATACTCCACCGGCCAGTAGCCGGCGCGCGTTCGCGGCGGGATAAGCGCCTTAATTTTCTTGCGCCGCAACTCGTCGTGGCACCGCTTTGTGTCATAAGCCCCGTCGGCACAGGCAGCCCTGATTTTCCTGTGCGTCTGACGGATAAGCCCCGGAATGCCTCTGCATCAGTCACGTTGTTTAGGGACAGGTCAGCGCAGATAATCTCATGCGTATCAGCATCCACCGCCAGGTGCAGTTTCCGCCAGACGCGGCGCTTTTCCTGGCCGTGTTTTTTCACCTTCCACTCACCCTCACCGAAGACTTTTAAGCCGGTGGAATCGATAACCAGATGGGCAATTTCACCGCGTGTTGGGTTTTTGAAAGGGATGCTGACGGATTTAGCCCGCCTGCTGACGCAGGAATAATCCGGGCAACGGAGCGGGAGCTTCATTAGGGTAAAGATGGAGTCAATGAATCCCTGCGCAGCGCGAAGTGTGAGGCGAAAAACGCGTTTGAGCATCAGAACGGTTGAAATGGCCAGCTCAGAATAACGTTGCGGACGACCGCGTAAAGACGTGTTGGGCTCGTCATACCAGGCCTGAATGGCCGACTCATCAAGCCAGAATGTCAGTGAGCCCCGATTGACAAGCGCCTTGTTGTAGGTGGCCCAGTTGGTGATTTTGAACTTTTGTTTTGCCACGTGATATCGCTGCAGGATCAGGAGTGTGGTGATCTGATCCTAACTACGGCCAAAAGTTCGATTTATTCAACAACGCCCAATGACTCTGGTATCTAACCATGTGCCATTAGCGACAGTTGTTATTTCTCCAAATGAGTATGAAGGACATTTTGCATTTGACCTATTATATAACAACTCGAGTGAAATACAGCCAAAGTCTTTAGCAACAGACAACCATGGTGTTAACAACGTAAACTTTGCCATTCTCGATATTTTTTCCTATCAGTTTTCACCACGCTATGCAAAATTCAAAAAAATATTTAATGAATTATTTGAAATTGTTTTAGATGAAGACCAGTTAATTATAAAATTGAAGAAACCATTTAACAACAAACTCATCATGCAGGAGTGGGGTAATATACAGCATATTATTTGTTCTTTGAGCCGAAAAACGGCGGTACAAAGTACAGTGGTTAAAAAATTATCGAATACTAAACGTAGCAGCAAAACGCTTGCAGCGCTCAGAGAATATGACCGGTTGATCAAATGTATTTACGTTCTGGACTATGCTGATAACAAAACGTTAAGACAATTTGTTCAGCAGGCGCTGAATAGAGGAGAGGCCTATCATCAGCTAAGAAGGGCTATTGCTTCAGTAAATGGTAATCAATTTCGTGGGGGGAGTGACTATCAAATAGATCAATGGAATGATTGTGCAAGACTGATAGCGAACTGCATCATTTATTATAACTCAGCAATCTTATCAGGACTTGTTGATAAATTTGAAAATCAGGGTAATGACAAGGCGATAGAAATGTTAGCTAATTTATCCCCGGTAGCCTGGGGGCATATTTTGTTAGGAGGGAATTATTCTTTTGAAGAGCAGGCGGTGCTCATTAATCTGGATAGTATTCTGGAAGATGTTGACCCATTAAACGATGAAGAAGACATAGACTCTACTTTAAATGACTAATATCATTATAATTCAAAGTGATATGACGTGAAGGTGGGACTTTTGGAGGAAATGATCACGGAACCCCATTAAGAACATAGTGAATTAAGAATAGAGTTTCAAGAATGGATTTCGAGAATCGCTAAGCCCTGAAACTACGTCATGCAAAAAACGACATATTCGATTCTCACAAACCACCGTTTTCTTTACTCAACTCATCGATGCGACTCAAAGTTTCAGGCCCGTTAAACAATATCAGGCTGCCAGTGCAAGCCGCTGGTCCATATCCAGCTCTATTCGGCCATACGGATTAACGTGTTGGTATATCAACGGCGTTAGTCCACGCCAGTCTTCTTCAGTCATTCGTTGGCGCCAGGCCGGCTCAGACAAAATATTCTGAATCAACAACGTATTGATATACACCAGACTGATTTGCAACAGATGCAATGACAGCATCGACAGTTCCTGCTCTGCTGTCCGGTTGCTGGTAAATTCACCATGCTCGCCATAAAAAATAAAATCATTGGCACTGTTCCAGTTTTCCACAACGTTCAGACCTGCATTAATTTCGCAGCGGAGAGACTCATCATGCAAATAACGGCAAAGGAAAATAGTTTTAATCGCCTTACCCAATTCAGCCAGTGCTTTATAGGTTGGATGTTGCGCATTGTTACGGGTGAAGCGCCGCAATATGGCCTCAGGTTCGGCCGTGCCGACCCTGAGTGCTGCCGTATATTTGATTATCTCGTCATACTGCTGCGAAATGAGTTCCCAGTCGATCCCCCGGGTTAAAATCGGCGTCAAATGAGGATACAAAGCAGCATCTTCTTTTTCGCACAAATTCAGTTTTTGCCTGGCAATACCTTTCAGGCGTGGCAACAGGTCAAATCCCAGCACGTAGCTGAATGCAAAGGCCACCTCACTTTGCCCATGGCTGTCAACATACTGGTGGTTGATTTCCATGTCAGTACAGTGCCGCAGGACGCCTTCCATCATAGCGGCCACTTCAGAGGAGGAGCAGCGCCGCAGTTGTGAATAAACGCATGTTGAGTGGGTATCCACATGCCAGTAAATCATTACGCCTCGCCCACCGTAACGTGCATGCCATTCAGTCATCAGATTTTGGTCATAGGCGCCGAATTTCCGGGAATCTGAGGCACAGGATGTGGTGGCATTCCCCCAGATATCGGGTTGGCGGATATGGAGAATTCCATTAACAATGTGTGAAATCGCACTACGTAGAGCGTCTTTGTTAATGAAACGCCGTTTGACGTAACGCAGTTCGTCATAACTGACACTGGGTTGCTGGCTGGCTACCCGCTTCAACCCGACATTGGTACCGAGGCCGAAAAGGCATAACAGCAGGCGACGTTGTAATATTTCTGGTTCAAGAACCTCCCGACTGGCAGAAGTTCGAAATACCGCTGAGAAGTTTTCACGTAAATCGACTTCTTTAATAATATCGATTAACTCCAGATCGTCCCACCGTTGGCCAATCTCACGCTTCAATGCCGTTGTATTGGGAGGTTCAATCTGTCTGTCCAGTGGCGTCAGATGGATCCTGTTCTTGCCCTGTTCCCTGAGACGAAGTTTGGCATTTTTCGGCAGACCATTATTGGGGTTTGAGGGCCAATGGGGCGAAAACCTACGCTAAGAAGGGCAATCTGCGATGTAAATTGGCTGGTTAATTTTTGGCTATATAAAATGACTGCTTAACGGCGTTTCTGGTTCCGTTACTCCCCAAACCCCAATACCGCGCTCTGCCATAATATCGACGGGATAATCTAGGCGACGGAAGACATTTCGGATCAATGGCATCTGCGTGTAACATCACAAAAAAACGCGTTTTAGCGTCAAAGGATATAGCTTTTAAGTTATCGCGCTTTCGGTGTCGCATTTAGGTTATCTCATTACCCCAAAATACCAGCCAAACACCGTATGAGGGCTGGCGGCGGGTAATCACTTCCAGCGACTCGACACCGCCGAAATTTCCGGCCCCATAAAATAGTGGATTGGCTGAAAGCAGTCTCATAGGGTAAAAAGCAAGACTCTGGGGCTAAACGCGTAGACGCTATATTATTGTCAATAAATCCCGGGCATCAATCATTGTAAGCATCGATGCCCTCTGAGCGGGATATAATCCGAGATAAAGTGTTCAACCAGTCTGAAACCCACTGAATATCCCAATATCCAAGAGATATTCCAGTGCCGAAAAACCATACATCATGACTGTAGCCTGGGTTCCAAGCCGGAACGGAACCCGCCAAAATGCCTAGAAGCTGTACTTGGCACCCAGCATGGCTGCCGTGTCACTGTAACCTTTGTTACCCACCTGCTGGCCAACATTGCCCCACAGACTCACTTGTTTGTTGAGTTGACCTTCAACACCCACTTTCAATTCTGCAATATTCGCCGCACCGGCTTGCTTCACGCTAACACCATCCATAATGGTTCCAATGTCCTGAGTATTATGGACCCAGTTCGCTTCAACAAACGGCTGGAATACCCGATCCTTGCCTTTGTCCTGGTCACTGTAACCGTTCATAAAGGCTTTCATCCCCAGACGGGTCTGGATATTGTCATTCCCTTCACCAGACACACGGGTGCCGTTGGCTTCCGTATGGTCATCGGCTTTCACCCCCATCCAGGTCACCTGTGCTTTCGGCTGAATAAAGTACGTGGCATTCTTCGCCGCATTTTCACCGACTTTGAAGGTATAACCACTCTCAACCGACGCTGTCCCTCCCTTGGATTTGTACTCTTCACTCGCCAACTCCTGACCCGTGACCGTGTTGTTGAACCAACTGTACTGAACCCAGCTGTCCACATACAGACCTGACTTATCGGCCTCGTTGGCATACCAGGTACCGTAGACACCGGTACTGTAACCGTCTACCGTCCCTTTGGCATTGTAACCAGACACGCTGGACACCGTGGTACTCTTGCTGTTGCCATAACCGGCCATCAACCCCAGATGGAAACGGTTCACCCCGTTATGACTCCACTGGGCAATGTCGCCCCCCAGTTGCACGACATAACGGTTTGCCTGTGTGCTCAACTGACCGTGGTCATCACGGAAACGGTTATGACCGCCTTCGTTACGCAGCCACAGGCTGGTGACTTTTTGCTCGCCCGTCAGGGCATCAATGTACTGGGTCTCCCCCAGACGATCATGCAGACGGGTAACAAACATATTGTTAGTTGCCGCCAGGTTGGCAGAATAAGCGCCCATTTCTGGTCGTTCAACAGGTTGGTTTGGACCAGGATTAGGACCAGGATCTATGTGATAATTGAACAAATACCAGTTCTTATAATTTGTTCCCTGACCCCGCTCTAACTGGTATTCATAAGCACCAGCAACGATACGCCCAGACTGAATAAATTCGCCGTTTGATACACCTTGGACTTGTATCACTTCAATACCGTTGACTGTCTGTGCGCCCATCCCCCCTGCATTGTTAATTTTTACGCGGCTACTGCCTGAAGTATCCCCCTCTACCACTAACTTATCGGTATCCGACGGGTCCCCCCCAAGTACCGTAGACATGTAGAGTGTGCCATTATTACCGATATAGTCTCCCGTAATGGTTAACTGACTGTTGTCACCGAAATAGACCCCACCCGAGTTCACCAGACTGGCTATCGTCTGGTGAAAACTGTTTAGGCCCAGAACACCGGGTGCATCAACAATATAATTTGAATTGGGACTAAAGGTGTTTTCCGCCCCTGCAGATAAATTACCCGCAATAATATGGGTTATGCCTGAATAGGTGTTGAGTCCGGTAAAAGTGGTACTCCCCTGGTAAATATCAACTTTTCCTGCCCCACTGATAACCGGAGAGAACAGGTAATTTGTGCTGGTGTGGTTAAAACTCAACGTACCGCTCCCAGAGCCAAAGGTAACCGTTGGCGTCTCAATAAAACCTGCCGTAGAGTCTCCCCCAGTACCGATACTCAACAAGCCTACAGCGTTTATGCCACTGGCGATAACCATACCCGTGGCTGACGATACCGTGCCATTATTTGCAACATACAGCGAGCCATCGACTGCGTTGGCGCTGGTCCCTAGCCCAATATTTAATAAACTGACCATCGACCAGAGGGAGCCTTGCCCAGACACCAGAGCAACACTTTTTCCTTCTGGATTGAGTTGAGCAATATTATTTGTAAAGGTAGGGTGAGTAGAGATAAGTTTCGCACCGTCTAGCACCATTAAAGATCCGTTACCGAATGTACCCACTGAGACAGTGGCCGCCTCAATAGTAGACCCGGCACCGGAGAGATAAACACTGCCGTTACTATTCCTCGATAATGAAGTATTGCCTTGACCTCCCCCAATACGCAAAACTGACGCAATCTTGACGGTGCCTCCGTCTGTTACATACAGTTCACCGTAGCCTAAGTGACCTACATTTATCCCCGGTGCAATACCAGTAGTTGATACGGAATTATTAATCAGTGAGGAGCCGGGGCCACGCACAATAACCACTCCTGAGCTCGTGGCACTGTCTCCTATCGTGAGTGGTTTTGTCGCACTGCTGTTAGCTATGGTAACGTTACCGCCGTTTTCGATAATCAATGTCCCGAGACCCGCGGCATTACTCGTAATCAACGAGTTGGTATTCAGGCTTGTCCCATCGCCAGTGACGGTTAATGAGCCCGACTGGCTCCCGCCAATGAGCACTGCTGATGTGCCAACCAGGTTGGTATCTACCACAGCGCCATTTCCAATCGTCAATGAGGCAGGGTTATTCACCCCAACCGTAATTTGCCCCTGACTCGTTGATGTATTAATGACATTACCCAGATCATCGAAAACAAGAGGTGCTGACAATCCAGCATTAGACAATAAAGACAGCGAACTCAACCCTAATATTAGTAATGTAGATATCGTTTTCTGTTGAGGTTTTTTCTCTTTCATCATATCAATGCCTTCTAAATTTTAACCTGAGCGTACCATCGGACTGCATGAGGGATTTCATGAGCAAATATACGTGCCACAGATGCAACAAAATTATTGCGCAATGCGGGATTTTCTGGAGCTACTATAGTATGCAATTCTAGGTTCAGGAGTGTATCCAGGGGTTCGGGGTTGAGTAGACCTACCCAGTCGCCCAGGTAAGTCCCTCCTCAGAACCGGACGTGCCGAACTACCGCATCCGGCTCCCGACAGATCAGTGTCCCCACACATATTCAGCCAGATTTGAACATTGATCGGGTTTTCCATAACGACGGATAGCCCCGCATTTTTAGAATCAGACCTAGTTTTTCCCATGTCATACGACGGTGCCCACCCTTGCGGTTGAACCATCTGTAGATGATCCGTTTGCTCTGGTAGATGAATTGGGGTTCCGTGCACATTTCCTCCAAAAGCCCCACCTTCACGTCATATCACTTTGAATTTTCATGAGAAAGCTTTTCATTTTTAACATCGTTTTTTATTTTTCTTTTCAGCCGAAAGTAGGTCGCTCGAGAAACTCCTGTTTTTTCTGTCACACTGTTCACCGTTTCACCTTGCAAAATCAAGGTCAGAGCTGCCGGTGTCCGGGGATGAATTTTTCTTCCAAATTTTACGCCTGCTGCCAATGCTACTATTCTACCGTCATTAGTCCGTTCCAGGATGCGTTCACACTCAGCTTCTGCCACTGCAGCTAGGATCTGGATAACCATTTTCCCCATAGTACCTTCGGTACTGAGGCCATTCTCCAGGAAGCGGATTGCTATCCCTTTTTTGTAGCAGCCATCAACAACACGGATCATGTCAGCGGTGTTACGTCCAAGGCGATCCATTTTTGTGCAGATGATGACGTCATCTTTCTCTGCACGGGCCAACAAGCGCTGTAACCCCTCTCGCTCATCCGTTGCCCCCGTCATCATATCTGTAAAAATGCGATCCTCGCGGATACCAGCACTTTTCAGCTCCATAATCTGATGCGTCAATTTTTGATGGCTGGTTGATACCCGTGCATACCCCAGTAATGCCATTTTTGGTCTCACTTATCGTTTTTGATACTGCGTGGTATCATAATGCACGAAATGCGACTTTTGAAACCTACTTTCGAACTGTTTAGACAGGTATCAAATATCATAATATTTGAGATAATTAAAAGTAGACCAAAGTCATACTTATGCAAGGAACGCTGAATGCCTATCGATTTTTTGACCGAAGAGCAGAAACAAAATTATGGGCGTTATGCGGCAGAACCGAACGAGGTACAACTGTCTCGTTATTTTATTCTGGATGAAAATGATCTGACATTCATAGCACAACGGCGCGGGGACCAGAACCGTCTCGGTATAGCCCTTCAACTGACATCAGTCCGATTTTTAGGAGCGTTCCTGGCTGATTTGACTTTGGTTCCGCGCAATGTACAAACCGTTGTTGCCAGGCAGCTTTCAATCAGTCGGACTGATATTCTGGCAGAATACGCCAAACGAGAACCAACCCGTTGGGAGCATTACGCTCAAATCAAAAAGTATTATCACTATCATGAATTCGGGGAGTTTCCGTGGACATTTAGGCTGAACCGGTTGTTGTATACCCGTGCATGGATTAGCAATGAACGCCCCAGCCTGATGTTCGATTTCGCTACTGCATGGCTGGTACAACATAAAATTTTATTACCAGGAGCCACAACACTCACCAGAGTGATCACCGAAATCCGCGAACGAGCGGCTAACCGGCTTTGGCAACGATTGCTGGTATTGCCCAATGATGAACAGAAACAGCAACTGGGTGAATTACTGAGCTTTAGTGAAGGTCAGAGAGTATCCATGTTTGAGCGACTGAAAAAAGGTCCTGTGACAATCAGTAGCCCTGCGTTTAATGATGCACTGGATCGCTATAACACATTGCACCAACTGGGTTTTCAGCAACTTGATTTTACAGGTCTTCCACCGGCTCAGCTAAAAAGTCTCGCCCGCTATGCAAATGTTACCTCGGTAAAAAAGATAGCTCGTATGCCCATGAAGAAACGTACAGCGATACTTATTGCCTTTGTTAAATCATTGGAGGTCACTGCGCTGGATGAAGCCATCGATGTTTTGGATATGCTGATCACTAATATTGCGGGAGAGGCTAAAAAAGCGGGGCAAAAGAAGCGGCTGAGGACGCTGAAGGATCTGGACCGCTCTTCGTTGATGCTAGCTAAAGCCTGTGCACTCCTGCTGGATGAGGTAACTGATGATGTGCACCTCCGAAAATCGATTTTTTCCTGCATTCCCAAAGAAAGACTGGCTGAGTCAGTCAAAATGGTCAACGAGCTGGCTCGGCCGGCAGACAATAATTTCCACGATGAAATGATTGAACAATATGGACGCGTTCGCCGTTTTCTGCCCAGAGTACTACGGGAGTTAACTTTTCGGGCTGCTCCGGCGGGAGAACATACCCTGGCAGCCTTTAACTATTTATCGTCACTAGGCACTTCAAGAAAGCACATACTTGACGACGCGCCGAAAAATATTATCACCGGTGCCTGGAAACGACTGGTCTTTGACGAAGAAGGCCGAGTGAGAAGACCTGGCTATTCACTATGCCTACTGGAACGGTTTCAGGATGCATTAAGGCGGCGGGATATTTACCTTGAGAATAGCGATCGTTGGGGTGATCCACGGTCAAAACTGTTACAAGGGGCAGAATGGCAAGCCCAACGCGTCCCTGTCTGTCGAGCATTAGGTCACCCTGTAAATGCTCGGCAGGCAACAGAAAAGCTGGCTCAGCAGTTAGATTTTGCCTGGAAAACGGTAGCTGATGGTTTTAATGATAATGCGTCAGTTCATATTGACCACGCAGGGAAACATCCTACGCTGACTATCAGCAGCCTTGAGAAACTGGATGAACCACCCAGCCTGATAGCTCTCAACAGGCAAGTCAGACGTCTTTTACCCTTGGTGGATCTGACGGAGCTATTGCTGGAAATCAATGCTCATACAGGATTTGCCGAAGAGTTTACTCATGTCAGCGAGTCCAATGCGCGAGCGAAAGACCTGCATATCAGCATTTGTGCCGTATTACTGTCAGAAGCCTGCAATATTGGCTTTGAGCCATTGATTAAGCACAATATTCCATCATTAACCCGGCATCGCCTGAGCTGGGTTAAACAAAATTATTTTCGGGCCGAAACGCTTATCAAAGCTAATGCCCGCCTGGTTGATTATCAGGCTACCTTGAGCCTGGCACAGCGATGGGGTGGTGGAGAAGTTGCTTCTGCTGACGGTATGCGTTTTGTTACGCCAGTAAAAACGATTAACGCCGGACCCAATCGAAAATACTTTGGCTCCAATCGGGGAATTACCTGGTACAACTTTATTTCCGATCAGTTTTCTGGTTTTCACGGCATTGTTGTACCGGGCACCTTGAGGGACTCAATCTTTGTTCTGGAGGGTTTACTTGAACAACAAACGGGGTTGAATCCACAGGAAATTATGACTGATACAGCAGGTTCCAGCGATTTGATATTCGGTCTGTTCTGGCTGTTGGGATACCAGTTTTCTCCCCGTCTGGCGGACGCCGGAGATGCCGTTTTCTGGCGAGTTGATAAAAATGCTAATTACGGCCCTCTCAATGAACTGGCCCGTGGTTGCATTAATCTGGCACTGATTGAGGCTAACTGGGACGATATGATGCGGATTGCAGGCTCTCTTAAGCTGGGTACTGTACAAGCATCAGAGTTAATCCGTAGTTTATTGAAGAGCACGCGTCCGTCCAGTCTGGCACAGGCCATCATTGAAGCGGGGCGAATAAATAAAACGCTGTATCTATTGAATTATATTGATGATGAAGATTACCGTCGCCGAATACTAACGCAACTAAACCGGGGTGAAGGAAGACATAGTGTGGCTCGCGCCATTTGTCATGGCCAACGTGGCGAAATCAGAAAGCGCTATCGCGAAGGGCAAGAGGATCAACTGGGATCGTTGGGACTGGTAACAAATGCTACTGTTTTATGGAATACGCTGTATATGCAGGAAGCCCTTGGACATATTAATACTGATAGCCAGCCTACTGAAATTAATGAAGAAGATATATCCAGATTATCACCATTGATGCATGGCCATATCAATATGTTAGGTCATTACTCATTCACCTTGTCTGAAAATGTGATGAAAGGTGAGCTAAGACCGTTAAATCAACAGGTTAACGAATATATAGACGCTTAGCGTAGGTTTTCGCCCCATTGGACCTCAAACCCCGCTAACTTCTCTACGCTAATGAGACATAACCCTTTAGCTTAGGTTCTGTCGCATTAAGGCGTGGTCAGGTAACATGCTGTTTTTTTTACGATGTTGCCTGCCCATGTCTCTGATCCGAAATGCCTTTAAACGCCTGCATTATCCCACTGATATCAACGCGCAATGTGTTCGTTGGTATCTGGCTTACGCCCTCAGCCTGCGCAATTTGGAAGAGATGATGGCAGAGCGCGGTATTATCGTTGACCACTCCACGCTTCACCGCTGGGTCATCCGCCGGGTGCCCTTGCTGGATAAGGCGTTTCGCCGGCATAAACGCTCAGTAGGTCGTCGGTGGCGCATAGATGAAACCTACATAAAAATCAAAGGTCAGTGGAAATATTTGTACCGGGCGGTCGATACTGCAGGCCAGACCATCGACTTCCTGCTGACGGCCAAACGGGACGCTGCAGCGGCATTGCGCTTCTTTCGCAAGGCCATTAGTCATCACGGCGAACCTGATGAGGAAGCGATTACCGTCAGGCAGAGTAAATACCTGAACAACCTGATAGAGCAGGACCATCGGAATATCAAACGATGCATACGGCTGATGCTGGGATTCAAATTCCGCTTAACTTTTTTACCTTTAATGCTACATAATCTTAAATAATTTGCAATGAATGAAGAATACAGAAACCACCGTACTGCGTGGACCGCTGGCGAATTGAGGTTTGTGCAAGCCCACTATCACACGCGACCCGTTTCAGAGATAGCGGTTCACCTGGGTCGCACTGTGACCGCAATAAGACTGGCGGCCAAATCGTTGGGGCTTTGTAAGGCACATGTGGGACCTTGGACGGAAGAGGAAAAAGAAATCCTCCGTACACATTATGCTAACGGTGAAGGGATAACCTATGTGCGCACCTTACTGCCAGGTAGAGAGAGAAAGTCCATTTTTATGATGGCAAAAGTGCTGGGGATAAAAAGTCTCCGGAGCTGGCAGGAAAGTGAAGTCCATATTTTGACACAGTTTTACGCCCTAATGGGCACCAAAGTGGCGCAAAAACTGCCGCGTAGGAGTGCTGAGTCGATCAAAATCAAAGCAAGCCAACTGGGCCTGAAATACACGAAATTCAGCGTACGAGAGACACCCTTTCAGCGCTGGAGTGATGAAGAATGGCGTTTGCTGGAGAGAAACCTGCATTTATTCCCTTCCGAGATGACAGCATTGTTTCCAAATCGAACCCAAACGGCGATTGAAAAGGCGAAAGAAAGATTAACTCACCGCAAACTCAGGCAGAAGACGCAGAGCAACTGAGGAAGCACTGTTGCAAATAGCCAATGGTGGTATCTTTTCGTTGGAGTTACAAGCGAATGAACCTTTTCCATGGTCAGCATTTTCAGAATGAGATCATCCTTTGGGCCGTTCGCTGATATTAAAAATATGGTATCAGCTATCACGAACTTCAGGAAATGCTGGCCTAATGCGGTGTGAATGTTGATCACACTGCGATTTACCGATGGGTTCAACGCCTATGCCCTGAAATGGAAAAGCGACGGTTGCCGTACTGGCGTAATCCCTCTGCTCAACCAATTGAAAGAGCTTGGCAATATGTTGAGTTTCCCGCTGATGCGCCCCGTTAACTCAGGCACTTTTCAATTGCGGGCATCGGGGCGAATTTTGCTCGTAATCTGTTTGTTTTTCAGTTGGGGCAGAAAGTTTATATTTTGCGGTACTTTTTCAAAAAAAATGGAAAAATACTCCTCAAAGATTACATTAGCTTTTCATCGTCCGAAGGTATGGCTGATGCATAAAGTTTAACCGTTTATCATACCCAAGCACGTGCTCTTTTTTTGAACACACAGGAGGCAGATCAGGCATATGAAAAGGTCGTTGAAGAGTTTGCTTTACTGGATCAACTGACGGAATTGCGAGGAAATGTAGGGTTAACCCGCGACAATGCAACAGTCAGTATGGGAGTCAGTAATCGGGTTATCAGTTAGCTGGAAAAAATGTTACCGGGGTGGGGTGGCGGACGCTGAAGGGTTATGCTCAAGCGTGTGGCGTGAAACTCGCGCTGACTGCACATCATGGATAAAGACATGGATAAAGATTTATAGCGTTGGAACTGGATCCTGCTGTTCAGACAGCATCGTCGCTAATTGAACAGGATAGACATTGCGTAAGCGACAGCATTGAGATGACAATTATGAAAAGAAGATCAGAGACATATGAAATCAAAAAAATACGGTTACTCAATGCATTGTGGGAATTATGCATTACCCCTGATCAGGACACCCCAAAACCACTTCCTCCGCCTGAGTACTGGCGAAAAACGCGGGAATTGGCAGACCTGTGTGATGAGAATATTTATGTGACACGCCGATTGCTCCTGATACTTGATAATGAAGGAAAAGTATACTGCAGCCACCGAAAAATCAACAACTCACTGCGCTGGTATATTGTTACTCCATTCAAGTCTCAGTCATAGGGGTATGAGTTGAGCTGTTGGTTACTCGGACAGTGCCTCCTCAGAACCGGACTTGATGGTTAGGAAGTTGGATCCCTTTTTTTCCCTTAGGTCAGAGGCAAAATAGGGGGATAGGGCCATGCGTTTCATCCGCTCAGGCAGCACGAGGTTGACTATTGGTTAAAATAAACCCCATTTTGATGCCCAATACAAATTTCAGGCAGATCTTCCCTATGCCGCCTGCCGCAACCATCGCTCTGTTTTGAACTCCTGCCGACATCGCGCCAACAACTCTTCTGCACGGATACCAGCCTCCGCGCTGTTAAATACCATCCGACTACCACACAGCACGCACTGGTACGGATCCACATTGGTAAATTGTTTCATCAGCGACGCAAAGCCCGGTTTCGGCGGTTTTTTCTTCATTTCAATCCCCAGGGCGGTGTAGACCTTAGGCAATAACTCCCCCCGTTTGCGGTTGGCCAGAAAACCGTAATACCTGACCATCTTGAAATGGCGTGACGGGATATGGCTGATATAGCGCCACAACATCTCTTCCTGGCTGAGTCGTTGCGTGCGGTGTTGCTGAGTTCGGTGGTCATAGTAATGATGAACAACGGCTCCGCCGGTGTAATGACGCAGTTTTGAGGCTGCAATCGGTGGCCGTTTCAGATAGCGACCGAGGTAATTGACGTTTTGCCGGGCGTGTCGGGTCTTTTTAGCAAAGTGGATTTTCCAGCGCCGCTGAAACTGCGCCTCAAGAAACTGGCACCATTCCCGGTAATCCCTAATGTGTTGATAGCCGGCAGCAGATAAATTGAGCGAGGCATAGCTTTCTCGCAACAGGGTGATGACGGCCTGACGCCAATAGCGCTCAACGATTTTCTTTTTGAAGTAAACTGACCGCCAGATACCGTGTTTGAGGCACAAACCTCCGCGAGTGACGGACAGATGAATGTGCGGATGCTGATTGAGCTGGCGGCCATAGGTATGCAGGGCTACAAACAGGCCTATTTCGATATTGAGTTTTTTAGCCCATTTCAGCAGGGTATTGGCGGCGCAGGCGAAGAGTTTGTTGAGTAGGGGCCAGTTGTTGGCAAAGGCGGGCCAGAGTTTATCTGGCATGGTGAGGGTGATGTGCTGCCATTCGCAGTCGGGCAGGATGTGCTGTTGCTCAGCAATCCATTGCTCGGTGGCTTTCATGCCACAGGCGCTGCAGCCTTTGCTTTTACAACTTTGGCAGACGTATTTGGTGTGAGAACAGTGGGCAGAAGCGCAGCCATATCGGCGAACGCCCATGGCGCCGGTCCCGCAGGCGAGCATCCGCTCGACGACCCGTTTGGTCCATTCGGGGACGACGCTATCGTGTTTAGCGAGTAACTGGCCCCAGCCATCATCAATCTGGAAGAGGAGTTTTGACGGTCTAGGTATGTGCATACACGGGAGTATAGCGAGCTACGATGCCTGAAGAAAGTCACTTTCTAACAGCGTCTTAGCTCCCGCCGCAGGCGGGCTACTGTTCATAGCCTCCCCGCTTCACTGGCTTTGTCTCATGTGCATTTGTGCATAACTGACTGTTATAAATGAGAATATTCCTACACAGAAAGGGATGTAGTCCGATATAAACAGCATTTGCCTTACTGTAGAGTTAAACCACATCAAATCACTCACTAGCTATATTGCTTCATTAGTTTTATTCTAATTCTATCTTTTTAAAAGTATCAAATCATAAACAATGCTGACCAAAACAACTCTTTAATTATAATTTTATTTTTTTTCATAAAGGATATAGCCCAATATTTTTCTATTTAAATTGATAATATTCAATGAGTTGTAACCAATTGTAATTGAATTAGGTTGCATTTGTGTTTAACTAATCTTTACTCAAAATTTACAATATATCAAATCAAGGCGGTGTGGTTTTTTAGGGATTTTTCCCTTGAATTTAATTTCACATGGTAATAAGGCAAATAGTTCAAATTAAATATGAAATATTTTGTAAGTAATAAATTTAGATTTATCCATAACCTGAACATTACTTACTAATAAGTAATATTTTATCAATTAACCAGGCATCTGAGCATAAAATGAAATTATCAACCAAAATAAGCGTGCTGACCGGACTTCTTTTTTTTGGCACTTCTATGGTCATGGCTGCTGATATAAGTACAATTAATATCACTGGCAACGTTATTGCAACGCCCTGTACCGTTGATGCGGCTAACTCAGTGATGAATATTGAATTTGATAATATCCAAGCAACAGCGTTAGCGACAGCGGGTTCTTTCAGTCCATGGAAAAGCTTTGCGATTACACTGAGCAATTGTCCGGTATCAACAACTAAAGTCAGTGCGGCTTTTTCAGGGACGGCAGATACGTCAGATGCAACACGTTATAAAAATACCGGCACAGCTTCTAATATGTCCGTTGAGTTGCAAAGCAGTGGTGGAGTTAATTTAGGAAACAGTAAAAAAACTAACGTCACAGTGAATTCTTCAAATAAACAAGCTGTTTTTTCATTGCAAACACGCGCTTATTCAGCTGCCGGTAATGTAATGCCCGGCACAATAAACAGTACTGTACTGGCAACTTTTACTTACCAGTAAATATGGGGTTCACATAATTAAATTTCAATAAAAAAAGAATTTTCCTACAAAAAATTCAATAAATGACCATATATTCCCATCGATACTTGATGCTATACTTCAAGTAGATTTTAGTAGTGGAAATACACTACTATTTATAATTAATAGTGATATGCCCCATTTCCTCTTCGTTATTGAAGCTTAAGAACACTCTTAATGCGGAAACTAGCAGTAATCTATAAACAGAAAATTAAAATACACTTTTATTTTTCATGTATGATCCTGTAACCCGGTTACAGAAAGTAACAGTATTTACACTCTTATTAACTGCCGTCTGGCACGTTATTTATATCACCGTCTACATATATTTATGCAGGCGTACTTATCAAATATTTAATGGATATTGAAATGAAAAATAATTTATTCACCCTTGCATTAGTCGTTTCTGGTTTTTTAGCCACCTCCGTTTATGCTGCTGACGGCGTAATCAATTTTACCGGTGAAATTATTGACTCAGCTTGTCAAGTCGATGCTAACTCAGTGAGTAAGAGTGTTTCACTGGGTAAAATTGCCGCTTCATCATTTGCCGGTGTCGGCTCTACTGCTACCGCAACCAACTTCCAGTTGGTTCTTGCTGAGTGTCCGCTCGCCGCATCAAGCGCCACTATCAAATTTGATGGAACCAGTGTTGCCGGTGACAATAGTGTGTTGGCTCTGACTCCGAACGCTAATGTTGCTAAAGGGGTGGGCATCCAGTTATCTGATGCATCTCAGAACGTTATAAATCTATTCGAGAATTCTGCACCTTACACCCTCAAGACCGGCGCTGGCTCTACGACCAATCTGGACTTTACCGCACGTTATATAGCAACTCAGGAGACCGTGAGTGCTGGTAGCGCAAACGCGGTTGCCCAGTTCACCGTGATTTATCAGTAATCTTTCTTTTCATTGTACACGTTAGGAAAATTTTGCTGAAAGTAGGCCGGTATTAAACCGGTCTTATTTTTTTGAATGGAAATAATATGAGAATTTCCATATGATTAAACGTTTTCATCAGGCATATTGAACTGTCGCGCCTCTTAACTTAAGTTTTCGTTATTACCGAATTAAATTATATAGTTGGTTGAGCGCAAGTAATGGTCTTTAAATAAAGACTAGGTAAACCAGAATCGCCTAAAGCATCTATACTTTATTTAGATCTCATTCGGATTCGCATACAGGAAATTTCAATATGAAATCATGGTCAATGGCATTAGTGACAGGTTTACTCGTTACCGCATTTAGTTCAACAGCAGGTGTTATTGTGGGGGGGACTCGTCTTATTTATGATTCCGCCAAAAAAGAAGTGACATTAAGTGTCAGTAACCCTGATAACGTTGCTTACTTGATTCAATCTTGGGTGGACACGCAAGAGGGGGCAGAGGCTAAAGCTCCTTTCATTATCACGCCTCCTTTATTTCGGTTGGACAGTAATAAAAGTAACGTTTTACGGGTCGTCCGTGCTGGGGGGAACTTACCGGAAGAGAAAGAATCACTGTTTTGGTTGAACATCAAATCAATTCCTTCCAGTGAAAAAACAGATAACACTTTACAAATTGCAGTAAAAACAAGGATAAAACTGATTTATCGTCCGCAAGGAATGAAAGAAACACTAGATCAGTCTGCAAAAAATATTAAATGGCAACGAAATGGTAATACCCTTAAAGCTATCAATGACTCTGGTCATTACGTGACATTTTTTTCCATCAATGTTGGGGGAAAGGATATCTCAGAAGTAACAATGGTAGCCCCCGGGTCTACATTGACTATGCCCCTACCCGCAGGCAGTGCCGGTAACAGTGTCAATTGGCAAATCATTAATGATTACGGTGGTACCAGTGAAACCTATAGGGCCTCACTGTAAATTTAATCGGTTGATTTGTTAAAAAAAGCTACCGCGTAAATATTTTTTGGTAATAGAAAATGAAAAAAGGTCCGGCCCCAAAAACCATCAAAAAAATAAAACGCGATGCCTGTTTGACGCGGCTCAGTTACCTAATTTTGTGTCAATTGGGGTTGCTGATCACTGGTATCAGTAACACACAGGCACAAGAATATTTTAACCCAGCATTATTGGAACTGGATAACCCATCCCAAGCAGGTGCTGATTTATCCGTATTTGAACAAAATGACATGCAAGCTCCGGGGAAATATCGTGTTGATGTTCTACTCAATAACCAACTTATTGATACTCGCGAATTGGAGTTCACTCTGGTAAAAGGAAGTACCGGTAATGAAAGCCTACAGCCTTGCTTGTCATTTGATGATCTCAAAAAATTAGGAATTAAAGTTGATGCATTCCCTGAATTAGAAAAGAAAGGTTGTGTTGATTTATCCGCTGCTATTCCGCAGGCATCTTCAGAGTTTAATTTTGGCCAACAGCAGGTTAACCTGAGTATTCCACAGGCAGCGTTGACCCAGCAAATCCGAGGATATGTCCCCCCAGAGCAGTGGGATAAAGGCGTCACTGCATTTCTGGCTAATTATAGTTTTAACGGTTCTAACAGCAAATCGAATAATGAAAGCGGAAATAGCAATAATAGTTATTTTTTGAATTTACGTACAGGGTTGAATACCGGCCCGTGGCGATTGCGTAATAACTCGACCTGGAACCGTGACGCTGAAGGTTCAGATAAGTGGAGTTCAATAAATACCTATTTGCAGCGTGATATTATTGCTCTACACAGCCAGCTTACATTGGGGGACAGCACTTCCCCGAGTGATATTTTTGACAGTGTGCCATTTCGTGGCGGCCAATTAGCTTCAGATGAAGACATGTTGCCGGATAGCATGAGAGGTTATTCTCCCGTAGTCCGCGGGATTGCAAGAAGTAATGCCCAGGTTACCGTGCGTCAGAATGGTTTTGTTATTTATCAGAGCTATGTTTCACCAGGGGCATTTGAAATTAATGATCTGTATTCGACCTCTAGCAGTGGTGACCTGGCCGTAACCGTCACTGAGGCTGATGGCCGTGAACAGAACTTTATTGTGCCTTTTGCCTCAGTTCCGGTTTTGCAACGTGAAGGGACACTCAAGTACAGCTTTACCGGCGGTAATTATCGTTCTTCTGATAATAGTGTGGATAAAAATACCTTTGCGCAGGGAACGGCTATTTACGGTTTACCCTGGGGTTTAACGATATACGGAGGGGTACAGGGTGCCGCAAATTATCATTCCGTTGCCAGTGGGATCGGTAAAAACATGGGGCGTATTGGCGCGGTATCACTGGATATTACCGAAGCAAAATCGACCTTATCGGATGAGAGTAGCAGTAACGGTCAGTCATGGCGTTTCCGTTACGGTAAGAGTTTTGTTGACATTGGAACCAACCTTAGTCTCGCTGGTAATCGCTATTCCGAGCAAGGTTTTTATACCTTGCAGGAAACGCTGGATACCTATAATAGTAATCACACCCCTTGGTTTAAACAGCAAAAACGCAGCCGTGCAGAGGTTGTTATCAGTCAAAATCTCGGGGAGTTCGCAGGTTCCCTTTCGTTAAGCCTGATCGATGAAAGTTATTGGAATAACGGTCAAAAAACTCAATCAGTGAGTATTGGTTATAGTAATAGCTGGCAAGGGATCAGCTATGGCATTAACTATAATAGAAGCCAGAATGCAGCCAGTATGAATGGAACCCTCAGTCAGACTTCTGATCAGATAGTTGCTTTAAATATCAGTATTCCACTCAACCGCTTTATGAGCAATTCATGGGTAAATTACACCATGAGCGACACCAAAGGTGGGGCAACGACTCATAACGTTGCATTAAATGGTACCGCGCTGGAGAAAAATAATCTGAGCTGGGGCGTTAACCAGGGCTATGCCTCGCAGGGCGATGGGATGAATGGCAATGTAAGCGCCAGTTATGACGGTAGCATTGGACAGATTAATGGTGGTTACAGTTACGACAATAATCAAAAAAGGATTAACTATGGTGTGCAGGGTGGAATTATTGCTCATTCGAGCGGTATCACACTTTCACAGCCATTGGGTGAAACAATAGTATTGGTGAAAGCACCGGGTGCCAAGGGTGTAGCCGTCAATAATAATCGCGGAATTAAAACAGATCGGTGGGGATATGCTGTGGTGCCCTATACCAGCCCGTACCGTAACAACCCAATCAGCCTTGATACCAGTTCGCTGCCTGATGATGTTGAACTTGAGCTAACCAGCCAAACGGTCACTCCGACGCGGGGGGCCGTGGTCGTGGCTAATTATCAGACAAAAATTGGTCAGCGAATAATGATGACATTACAACAAGCAAATGGTCAGTGGGTACCTTTTGGTGCCATGGTCAGTGATATGGCCAATCCATCAACAACTGGTTTTATCGTTGGCGATAGTGGTCAGGTTTATCTGACCGGCATGACAAGCATCGGCAAGCTGCAAGTTCAGTGGGGAAAAAATAGTGATAGTCAATGTGTGGTTGATTACCAGTTGCCTAAAAAAAGTACTCAGGACACAACCTCAAACGGTATCCAAATTATTAATGGCCTCTGCCAATAAAGGAACAGAGATGAAAGTTATATGTAATGCTGGTTGTATGATGTTATTTTTATATAGCATTCACTCATGGGCTTTTACTAGTTGTACAGTTAACTCATCTGGGATCACGATCAATACCAGCTCGTTAATAATCAATAGGGATGCTGTTAATGGTACGCGCATAGAACCATCAAATGTAACCTCACCTATCACACTACTATATACTTGTCCGGCGGGTCTTTCCTATCCATCAGGGAATCAATATGCAGGCGTAAAAGCTATCACGGCCTCTTCAGGAATGAGCAGTGGTGGAAGCCCTATCTTTAATACCAATATTCCAGGCCTGGGAGTACAACTGGGTGCTGTGACCTCTGCGGGGAATCTCACCGGTTGGATTGGGACGGGTAATAATATAGATGGAAATATTAATCAGGTTGCATTCATATCCTCTCCGAGTGTGATGCCGTCATTATATGCCGGAGCAGCTGTCGCTTTTTATAAAACAGGTCCTATGACCTCGGGTGTATTAACACAAAGAGTTGGGTCAATGATTCTTGGCGCTACAGGAAGTTGGGCCACCGAAGTCCCAATTAATATTAGCGGTATGACAGTGACCGTCTTATCCTGTTCGCTCACGACACCAACGTTTACCGTGCCGCTAGGGAATATCTATGCGACCAGTTTTACCGGGGTGGGTAGTTTCACAGGGGCACAAAGTTTTAATTTGGGTCTGAATTGTGCCAGTGGCTCCAAAATCAATGTGTCGATGGCTGGTACACAAGATGCCAATACGGTTAACACCAGTGTACTAGCGTTAACCGGTGCCGGAACTGCGGGCGTAGCCAAAGGGGTCGGTGCACAAATCCTGTATAATAATAGCCCACTGACTATTGGTAGCTGGTTGTTACTAAAAACCTCGGCGGGGGGAGTAGAAACATTCCCATTTACAGCACGTTATTATCAAACATTGAGCAATGTTTTGCCTGGTACCGCCAATGCAACAGCAACACTCAATATTACTTATCAATAAGTAAGGTTCTGTCGCATTAAGGCGTTGTAAGTATTCAGCGCTGTTTTTTTGTGATGTTACCTACCTATGACTCTGATCCGAAATGCTTTCAATCGACAGCATTACCCCGCTAATGTTATTGCTCTGTCGCATTAGCGTAGGTAAGTCAGCAAAAGTAGCGATGCCGTTTTTTTAGGCAGCCAACCAATAAAATTGTTCTGCTGGTGATAAATGTTCTTCGGCGGGATGCTGAAGTTGCCCTTTACGTATCATCTGTAACAACTCGATGCCTGCTAACAGCGTCTGCGCACGCCGAAATGATTTAAATCCCAGCATCAGCCGTATGCGTCGTTTGATATTCCGATGGTCCTGCTCTATCAGGTTGTTCAGGTATTTACTCTGCCTGACGGTAATCGCTTCCTCATCAGGTTTTTCAGCGTTGAGCGTGGCTAAAGCTGCGGTGTTGGCGCCACTTTTATCAAGGTTCACTGTCTCAGGTTCATCGTGGTGTCGAGTGGCTTTGCGAAAGAAGAGTAATACCGTTGCAGCATCCCGTTTGGCGGTCAGCAGGAAGTCGAGGGTCTGGTCTGACGAATCAACAGCCCGGTAGAGATATTTCCACTGACCTTTGACTTTGATGTCAGTTTTGTCCATGCGCCACCGACGACCTACTGAGCGTTTATGCCGGCGAAACGCCTTATCCAGCAAGGGCACCCGGCGGATGACCCAGCGGTGAAGCGTGGAGTGGTCAACGATAATACCGCGCTCTGCCATCATCTCTTCCAAATTGCGCAGGCTGAGGGCGTAAGCCAGATACCAACGAACACATTGCGCGTTGATATCGACGGGATAATGCAGGTGACGGAAAGCTTTTCGGATTAGAGACATGGGTAGGCAACATCGTAAAAAAACAGTACTGTTACCTGACGACGCCTTAATGCAACAGAACCTATTGATAACTTAAATACATATTACTTGAAATATAGAGAAAAATAATAGTTAATTATATATTTTTAACAATGTCGAGGTTTTCTCAGATTGTTCTAGTATTAATTTTCATTGAAATTATATGTTGTAGCAGCATGTGTATTACAGCCGATTTATTTTCATATATAAATCAATTATATTTTTTGATTTGTATTTTGTTTTTATATTTTTCCTATGTGTAAACACTGTTTTTACACTAATATTTAGTTGAATTGCAATGTCTTTACTTGACATTCCACGAAACATATAGCTGCAAATTTCCATTTCCCTTGGTGTTAATAAGGTTTTCTTTGCTGTATTGAAATTATTTTTTCTTAAAAAGAAATTGGGATTATAAATAAAGTTATAAAGGTCTTTTTCCATCTTATTTAATGATGATTCTTTACTCATAATAAATGGCGACTCTTTCTGCATCGCAATATAGCCATTAGAAGCTTCATTTTTTTTTGTAAAAATTAGAATTCGGCCATTTTTTAATTCAATAAAATGGAATAATCTGTATAAATCAATTCTTCCTATATTGTCAACATCAATGATAATCATCGGATGAATATCATTATAAATATTTTTTTCTAAGCTTGATAGACTTTCACATATAATTAGATTGTTACTTTCTGATTTTTTTATATTTAAAACATTATTTTCCAGGGATGACTGTAAAAAAAAACTAATTAACGCACTATCACTGTAAATAAGAATACTCATCTATTATATCCCATTGGGTTAAAGCCTATTTAGCTACTTAACATTCTCGTGTGCTACATGATAATGCTAAGTGACATAGTCGAAAAATATAAAAATAAATTTGGGTTAACTTACCCATTGAAAAATATTCTTTATATTCAGTATCTTATATATAAAATTAAATTTTATATATTGGAATGTTTCTTTATAATTATAGGAAAAATCTTTTTTGTATGTAAGTATATCGCCTACTTCATTGGAGGTATTTTCTTTTTTTTATGATTAAATAATAACGACTGTCTAGTATTGCGGTTCTGTCGCAATAGTACAGGTAAGTTAGAAAAAGTTGCGCTGCCGATTTTTTAGGCCGCCAACAGATAAATTTGTTCTCACTGTGATAAAGGCTACCACGGTAGGATGCGGAAGTCGCCCCTTGCGTATCATTTGTACTAGCTCAATGCGCGCCAATAGGTATTTTCACTGGCCTCTGATTTTAATTTAAGTCTCGTCCATGCACCCACTTTATGCTAATAAAAGGTCTTATCTAGTAGCTGCACCAGGCGGATAGTCCAGCGGTGTAACGTGGAATGGTTAACTATAATACTGTGTTCTGCCATCATCTCTTCCAAATTGCGCAGGCTCAGGCCGTAAGTCAGATACCAGTGAACACATTGCGCTATAATATCTATGGGATAGTCGTTTAAAGGCTTTTCGTATCAGAGGCATAGGCAGGCCGCATCGTCACAAAAACACAGCATGTTACCTGACGACACCTTGATGCGATAGACCCCAGATTGTCCCAGGAAAAATAATTCACATTTTAGCAGTATAAAAATAAATGCAACTTTTGATGATTTTTTTCTGTTAACGGAACAAAACTGAATTGTCTCTATATCCAACAGAAAGGTTTGTTGAGAAAATAGAATTAGATAATTTTCTTCGATAATAGAAAATATTTAGGTTGTCGACCGACTACTATAAGGCCTTAAAAGGCGTTTGCAAAACTGATCATTTGCTTCAACTTTCCGTGGTCAATTTCGATAAAATTATCGTTCTAAGCATTTTATGTCACATGAGGTTTCATGTGTCAATGATATTACATCAACATAAGGTACTCCGTTGATTTTTTATAAATATAACAGCCAGCACCTGAATGTGGGTTAACACTATTGGTAAACAGATGATCACGTTAATCATTTGCATCCCTCAAGTTCTTTATATAAATCTATTGTATTTTTTAATTGAAATTTTTTTAAAATATTCGTTCGGTGTGTACTGATGGTTTTATTGTTAATATTGAGTTTTTTTGCGATTTCACTATTTGAATCACCCTTTAAAATATAGTGAATGACTTGTTCTTCACGCTTGGTTAGTTTGACTTTAGCATTATCACTTTCAAACGGCACCGTCTTCATTTCATGGTTTAAAATAAAATTGGACAGTGTCAACTTCAAAAATTCGACAGGCGTCACTTTAGTTATATAACCACATGATATTTTTACTAATTCCATCATGATATATGAATGACCTGGGTCAACTATCGAAGTGTATAAAAATAATCTTGATTCTTTATTGATATTGTCAAAAATAAACGAAAGTTCTAATCTAGATATTCCATCCATGTCTAAAATGATTAAAGGACACTCTAATGTTGTTATTGATATTTTAAAATGCTCAAATGATTCCTGGATTTTAATTGTTGTGATGTCGGTAAGGCTTTCATTGATGACTTCATTGATGATTTCTTTTAGAGTGTATCTAATGAGAGAGTAATTGCTGAAAATAATGACGTCACCCATGTTGAACTCCAATGTTTTTGATGTAGTTTTTTTGGTTGTTATTGAATTATAAGAGAAAGACTAACTTCCGTTAGTTAATTATTTCCCTTCTTAGGGTAAAACCAAATTATTGACTATTTTCTTTACAAGAAAGTGTAAAAAGTCAGATCAAGTAAATGAATGAATTTCCGGGTCCTGATTGACGCTCAATACAGGCCCCGGAAAATACTCTTAGAAGTTGTATTTAACGCCTAACATGACCGCCGTATCACTGTAGCCTTTGTTGCCCACTTGCTGACCAACATTGCCCCACAGATTCACTTGCTTATTGAGCTGCCCTTCAACACCCACTTTCAGTTCCGCAATATTGGCTGCGCCGTCTTGTTTCACGGTCACGCTATCCATTGTAGTACCAAAATCGTTGGTATTATGGACCCAGTTCGCTTCAACAAACGGCTGGAATACCCGGTCTTTGCCTTTGTCCTGGTCACTGTAGCCCTTCATAAACGCTTTCACGCCCAAACGGGTCTGGATATTGCCATCACCTTCACCTGACACATTCGTGCCGTTGGCTTCTTTATGGTCATCGGCTTTCACACCCATCCACGTCACTTGTGCTTTTGGCTGGATAAAGTACGTGGCGTTTTTAGCAGCATTCTCGCCCACTTTAAAGGTATAGCCACTCTCAACAGAAGCCGTTACCCCTTTGGACTTGTATTCTTCAGACGCTAAATCCTGACCATCCACGGTGTTGTTAAACCAGCTGTACTGTGCCCAGCTGTCCACGTATAAGCCAGACTTGTCGGCATCATTGGCATACCAGGTACCGTAAATGCCGGTGCTGTAACCGTCAGTTGACCCTTTGGCGTTGTAACCCGACAAACTGGACACTGTGGTACTCTTGCTGTTGCCGTAACCGGCCATCAGGCCCAGATGGAAACGGTCCCTGTCGTTATTGCTCCATTGCGCAATATCGCCCCCTAATTGAACCACGTAGCGGTTAGCCTGTGTGCTCAACTGACCCGAGGTATCACGGGAACGATTGTGCCCGCCTTCATTACGCAGCCACAGACTGGTGACTTTCTGCTCGCCGGTCAGGGCATCAATGTACTGCGTTTCACCCAGGCGGTCATGCAGTGTAGTGACAAACATATTATTGACTGCCGCCAGGTTGGCGGTATAGCTGCCAGCTTCCGGACGTTGAAGCAGTGTTGGTGGTGTTGGTTCTGGTGTTGGTGTTGGTGTTATTACACTGGTCAGATACCAGTTGCTGGCATTTGTATCTGCACCGCGCACCAATAAGTAATCATAGGCACCCGCCACAATACGGCCATTTTTGACAAACTCCCCATCAGAAACACCGCTGACCTGTATTAACTCAATACCGTTGAGCGTTGCGGCACCACTGCCACCGAGGTTGTTCACTCCCACATACGTGGTTCCGGCAGTACTGCCGTTCACCACCAACTTATCGGTGACCGATGCATCATCAGCCAGCACGGTATTCAACAGCAGGCTGCCGCCATTCCCCACATAATCGCCGTTAATGATGGTGACATCGCCCGCGCGGCCGTTGTCCATGTTCAGGATACCGGTGCTGGCGTTGGTGAAGGTACCAACATTGTTGAATGTGGTGGTCTGCACCGGGTCAGTTACAGACCCGTTCGCGGCGATAAGGGTGCCGTTATTGACCAGGCTATTGCTGGCTGTCAGCGCGCCGAACTCATTGGTCCCACCTGCGGTGACCCAAGAGCCGCCGGCGTTGTTAATGACACGGTTGCCTTCATCGCTCAGTTGAACAGTCCCCTGCAACAGGCCACTGTTGGTGAGGGTTCCCTGTGCTCCGCTGGTCTGGATAGCGATATCTGAAGCGCTGCCTGATAAATTACGGACAGTCCCGGCGTTGGTGATATCGATTGGCGTGGTCGAATTGACGTCAATACCGGTAAGAGCGCCTTGCACCGTACTGCCGGTGTTCACCTCGACAGACACCGGTCCAAGGCCGGTGTTTATCGCCTGAATGCCTTGCATGCCTCTCCCTGTTACCGTGCCGGTCGTAGTAATCGATGTTACCCCCGTGCCGCGATTTTCAGCAAGAATACCAACGTTTCCGGAGACATCAGCGGCCTGGATGGTCAGGTCGGTGCCTTGGTTATAAGCATAAATACCAGACTCGTCCGTACCAGTTGCAGTGCCAGTGCTGGTGATGGACAGCGCACCAGTGCCACTGTTGATGGCTAAAATGCCTGCATCGCCTCCAAAGACATCAGTGGCGTGGATGGTCAGGTCTGTGCCGAGGTTGGTAGTAGAAATACCATATCCATCCGTACCCGTACCCGTTGCCGTGCCGGTGCTGGTGATTGACAGCGCACCTGAACCGTCGTTTCGTGCGAGAATACCGGACTGGTCTCCAGACACCGTGCCGGTGGTGGTAATGGACATCTCCCCCGTACCGCTATTGGTGGCATAAATGCCTGCACCTTCACCAAAGACATCGGCAGCCTCAATGGTCAGGTCCGTGCCATCGTTGGTGGCCCTAATGCCGTACCCGGTAGTGCCAGTTACCACGCCTGTCGTGGTAATGGACAGCACGCCAGAGCCGTTATTGGTGACATCAATACCTGCAGTTCCCCCGGAGACATCGGCAGCCTTTATGGTCAGGTCCGTACCGACGTTAGCAGCAGCAATACCAGACTCGACCGTACCAGTTGCAGTGCCAGTGCTGGTGATGGACAGCGCACCTGAACCACGGTTGTCAGCATTAATACCGTAATACAGTCCGAAGGTATCAGCGGCCTGTATGGTCAGGTCTGTGCCGATATTGGTAGTAAAAATACCAGATCCCTCCGTACCCGTTGCCGTGCCGGTGCTGGTGATTGACAGCACGCCAGACCCACGGTTGTCAGCATTAATACCGTAATACAGTCCATTGTTATCGGCGGCCTGGATGGTCAGGTCAGTGCCAGTGCTTTCGGCTGCAATACCGCTCCCACCGTTTATGCCGGTATTTATGCCAGTGCTGGTGATGGACATTGCACCCGTGCCGTAGTTATAGGCGAGAATACCGGACCGGTCTCCAGACACCGTGCCGGTGGTGGTAATGGACATCTCCCCCGTACCGTTATTGGTGGCATAAATGCCTGCACCTTCACCAAAGACATCGGCAGCCTCAATGGTCAGGTCCGTGCCATCGTTGGTGGCCCTAATGCCGTACCCGGTAGTGCCAGTTACCACGCCTGTCGTGGTAATGGACAGCACGCCAGAGCCGTTATTGGTGACATCAATACCTGCAGTTCCCCCGGAGACATCGGCAGCCTTTATGGTCAGGTCCGTACCGACGTTAGCAGCAGCAATACCAGACTCGACCGTACCAGTTGCAGTGCCAGTGCTGGTGATGGACAGCGCGCCAGAACCACGGTTGTCAGCTCTAATGCCTACATCACCTCCAAAGACATCAGTGGCTTGGATAGTCAGGTCTGTGCTGAGGTTATCGTTGTAGGCATTAATGCCGTGCCCAATTATGCCAGTCACTGTGCCAGTGCTGGTAATGGACAGCGCGCCAGAACCGGCGTTGTTGGCGTAAATTCCGACCCCTGCAGTTACCATACCTGTCGTGGTAATGGACAGCGTTCCCGTGCCAAAGAGATTGGCTACAATGCCTAGACCGCCGCCAAAGACATTGGCAGCTCGGATAGCCAAGTCAGTGCCGGCGTTGTTGGCAGAAATGCCCATCTGGCCTGTGGTGGTCACATTGCCAGTGGTAGTGATGGACAGCTCACCTGTGCCATTGTTATAGGCATCAATACCTAACATACCTCCAAAGACATCTGCAGCCTGGATTATCATGTCCGTGCCGGTGCTATTGGTAGCACTAATGCCAAACAGGTTTGTTCCGGTGACTGTACCAGTGGTAGTGATTGACAGCACTCCTGCACCGTCGTTTCGTGCTAAAATCCCGTACTCCTGTCCGGTGATAGTTGAACCATTGTCGTCGGTAAAGCTCAGACCGTCGGTCCCATTCAGATTAAACGCCTCGTCTGAACTGGTAACGATGCCGAAGTTAGGCTCAGTGGTTACTGACAACGGTGAACCTGACAAGTACTGAGTGGAATCGGTTACGCTATCCTGAACTCCCGAACAGGTATAAACACCGAGCGAGCCAGTACACGAGCCTGCGTGAGCCATTCCGGCCATACTACAGAGGATGACTGTACTCAGGGTGCTCAGAAGAAATTTACGCCTACGAGTATCGCTGGGATGAGGGCAACGGGTTAATTTTAACATTTAATTTATCTGTTCCTGTGGAAGGTATTGTTGCCTTTTATAAGGGCTACGGCATGGTTGTGGCATGTGCTACCAATAAAGGCATCAATATCTGTAATTCAAAGAAATAATACATACAAAAACCATCAAAAAGGGCCGCAATAAAATTATAGGAAAAAAGTCCTAAATAGCTAATACCGGACAAGTCGATGTTAGGGGACATCTTATTAGAAACAATACCTTTGGCGGTCGTCCTTAACTGAGTAATTCTATTGATTGGCTACGGGATAAGTATGGCTCACGATGTTTCTATAAACGCTCAACAATGATATTGTTATATAAGACAGTATTATATGGCGATAATTATTAACTTGATATAGGAATACAGCCTCTATTCAGTGAGAAATTTCCCATTTAACAGGGGCGATTTTGTCGCATTAAGGCGTTGTCCGGTAACATGCTATTTTTTGTGATGTACATTCCGCTGCTCTGTTGAAAATATTCTACAAAATCGAAGGGGCCTTATTCTGGGCATAGTGAGGCCACTAACGAATAGAACGGGGCTTGTTGCAAAAAAATGGAGTTGTCATGAAAACTGAGGCTATTCATCCCTTTTTCAGTGAACCCGCATGACCCCTAGCGATTTCAGCGGTTCTGTCGAAAATATTGGGCAAAGTCGAGTGTGGCCTTATTCAGGGCGTAATTAAGCCGCTAACGAATAAAACTGCCTCCAGGCTGGCGTATCGCCGGCGTTTTCCAGTTGTCCTTTCTTAAGCATCCTATGCAACTCAATTCCCGCAATAGTCGCTTCGGCCGTTTCAAATGATTTAAATCCGAGCGTATATTTCGTGATGTTTTTAATCCCTCGATGGTCTTGCCTCACCAAATTGTTCAGGTATTTTATTCTCCTGACCTCAATCAACAAAGGCCAAAGACCGTAGAGGAATAACAGGTTATTGATACGCTCTAACGCCGCAGTATTCGCGCCTGATTTATCAATATTGACCTTCTCTGGAAATCCACTGGCGCCAATCGCTTTTTTGAAAAACCTCAATACCGCCGCGCGGTCACGGGTTTCTGACAACATAAAATCAATCGCATGCCCGTCATTATCCACCGCCCGATAAAGGTAAACCCACTGGCCATTCACTTTGATATAGGTTTCGTCCATCGTCCAACTGCACCCTACAGGCCTCTTGCTTTTTCTGAAAGAATGCTCAAGTTGCGGCGCATAATGGGCGACCCATTTTTGCACTGTTGAATGGTCTACAGTGGCGCCCCGCTCTTCCAGAAGCTCTTCTATATGACGATAACTGAGCGGGTAGGCAAGCTTCCACCGCACAGCCATCAAAATGATATCTTTAGGAAAGTGGCGACCTTTAAAACTGAGCATCATTCAACCTTTACTCGGATGTCTTGGTCCGTAGTATCACTGAGCTTTCAGATTTTCGACAGAACCGGAAATTTCTTACTAAATGGATGATGCATTCCTATATTAAGTTAATAATTATCGCTATATGATATAAAAATAATGTATCGCACAAACACAATATTATTGTTAACTGTTTATAGAAACATCTTGAGCCATACTTATCCCGTAGCCAATCAATAGAATTACTGAGCTAAGGACGACCTCCCAAGGTATTATTTCTAATGAGTTTCCCCCTAACATCGGCTTGTTCGGCATTAGCTATTTCGGACTCTTTTTCGATGATGTTATTGAGGCCCTTCTTTGAGGGTTTTGTATGTATTATTTATTTTAATTATTGATGTTGATGTCTTTATTGGCAGCACCTGCCACAACCATACCGTTGGCCTTATAAAAGGCAACAATACCTTCCACAGGAACAAATAAATTAAATGTTGAAATCAACCGGCAGTCCGACGTCCCGCGATACTCGCAGGCGTACATTTCTTCTGAGCACCCTGAGTACAGTCATCCTTTGTAGTATAGCAGGAACGGCCCATGCCGGGTCGTGTACCGGCTCGGCCGGTATTTATACCTGTTCGGGCGTGCAGAATAGTGGAACTGACATAAATCAGGTCTTGTATGGTTCGCCGCTGTTGGTGACCACCGCACCGGGCTTCGGCATCGTTACCAGCGATATATATGCGATTAATTTGAATGGGACCGACGGTCTGAGCTTTACCGACGACAATGGGTCCACCATCACCGGAGAGCGGTACGGCATTCTCGCCAGTAACAAAGGCTCTGGATCTGTGTACCTCACTACCACCGGCGCGGTAACCGGCAGAACCGGGGACGGTATTAATGTCTACAACAACGATAACCTCGGCACGGACCTGATCCTCCAGGCCTCGGAGGTCTTTGGTGGAGGTACAGGTATTACTGGTGTAAACAATGGGTCTGGCATGCTATCCATTACCACCGACGGCACGGTGACTGGCACAACCGATTACGGTATTAAAGCTGTTAACAACAGCACCGGCACGGATCTGACCATACGGGCTGCCGATGTTTTCGGAACTCTCGGTATTTATGCTGACAACCGTGGTTCAGGTGCGTTGTCAATCACCAGCACCGGCACGGCAACGGGTACGGAGGGATCTGGTATTTTTACTATCAATACCGGCACAGACCTGACCATACAGGCCGCTGATACCTTCGGACTGTATTTCGGTATTAATGCTGACAACCGTGGTTCAGGTGCGCTGTCCATCACCAGCACCGGCACGGCGACCGGCACAAATGCGTACGGCATTGATGCCACGAACGCTGGCACGGACCTGACCATTGAGGCTGCCGATGTCTTTGGTGAAGGTGCAGGCATTAATGCCACCAATAACGGTACGGGGGAGATGTCCATTACCACCACCGGCACGGTAACCGGCACAAACGGGTATGGTATTTTCGCTGAAAACGCCGGCACTAACCTATCCATCCAGACTACCGATGTTTTAGGGAATTACGCAATTAATGCCTCAAACTACGGCACGGGCGCGCTGTCCATCACCAGTACCGGTACGGTAACCGGCACTGGTGGGCCGAATCGTAGTGGTATTTACGCCATAAACGTCGGCACTGACCTATCCATCCAGACTACCGATGTTTTAGGCGGGAGTTACGGAATTAATGCCTCAAACTACGGCACGGGCGCGCTGTCCATCACCAGTACCGGCATGGTGAAAAGCACAGAAGATTATGATTCTAAGGGTTTTGCAGGTTATGGTATTTATGCCATAAACCTCGGTACAGACCTGACCATTCAGGCCGCTGATGTCTCCGGAAACGTTGGTATTCTTGCTGAAAATCGCGGCGCGGGGGTAACATCGATTACTACGACCGGCACGGTAACAGGGAGAGGCATGCAAGGCATTCAGGCGATAAACACCGGCCTTGGACCGGTGTCTGTCGAGGTGAACACCGGCAGTACGGTGCAAGGCGCTCTTACCGGTATTGACGTCAATTCGACCACGCCAATCGATATCACCAACGCCGGGACTGTCCGTAATTTATCAGGCAGCGCTTCAGATATCGCTATCCAGACCAGCGGAGCACAGGGAACCCTCACCAACAGTGGCCTGTTGCAGGGGACTGTTCAACTGAGCGATGAAGGCAACCGTGTCATTAACAACGCCGGCGGCTCTTGGGTCACCGCAGGTGGGACCAATGAGTTCGGCGCGCTGACAGCCAGCAATAGCCTGGTCAATAACGGCACCCTTATCGCCGCGAACGGGTCTGTAACTGACCCGGTGCAGACCACCACATTCAACAATGTTGGTACCTTCACCAACGCCAGCACCGGTATCCTGAACATGGACAACGGCCGCGCGGGCGATGTCACCATCATTAACGGCGATTATGTGGGGAATGGCGGCAGCCTGCTGTTGAATACCGTGCTGGCTGATGATGCATCGGTCACCGATAAGTTGGTGGTGAACGGCAGTACTGCCGGAACCACGTATGTGGGAGTGAACAACCTCGGTGGCAGTGGTGCCGCAACGCTCAACGGTATTGAGTTAATACAGGTCAGCGGTGTTTCTGATGGGGAGTTTGTCAAAAATGGCCGTATTGTGGCGGGTGCCTATGATTACTTATTGGTGCGCGGTGCAGATACAAATGCCAGCAACTGGTATCTGACCAGTGTAATAACACCAACACCAACACCAGAACCAACACCACCAACACTGCTTCAACGTCCGGAAGCTGGCAGCTATACCGCCAACCTGGCGGCAGTCAATAATATGTTTGTCACTACACTGCATGACCGCCTGGGTGAAACGCAGTACATTGATGCCCTGACCGGCGAGCAGAAAGTCACCAGTCTGTGGCTGCGTAATGAAGGCGGGCACAATCGTTCCCGTGATACCTCGGGTCAGTTGAGCACACAGGCTAACCGCTACGTGGTTCAATTAGGGGGCGATATTGCGCAATGGAGCAATAACGACAGGGACCGTTTCCATCTGGGCCTGATGGCCGGTTACGGCAACAGCAAGAGTACCACAGTGTCCAGTTTGTCGGGTTACAACGCCAAAGGGTCAACTGACGGTTACAGCACCGGCATTTACGGTACCTGGTATGCCAATGATGCCGACAAGTCTGGCTTATACGTGGACAGCTGGGCACAGTACAGCTGGTTTAACAACACCGTGGATGGTCAGGATTTAGCGTCTGAAGAATACAAGTCCAAAGGGGTAACGGCTTCTGTTGAGAGTGGCTATACCTTTAAAGTGGGCGAGAATGCTGCTAAAAACGCCACGTACTTTATCCAGCCAAAAGCACAAGTGACGTGGATGGGTGTGAAAGCCGATGACCATAAAGAAGCCAACGGCACGAATGTGTCAGGTGAAGGTGATGGCAATATCCAGACCCGTTTGGGCGTGAAAGCGTTTATGAAGGGCTACAGTGACCAGGACAAAGGCAAAGACCGGGTATTCCAGCCGTTTGTTGAAGCGAACTGGGTCCATAATACCAACGATTTTGGTACTACAATGGATAGCGTGACCGTGAAACAAGACGGCGCAGCCAATATTGCGGAACTGAAAGTGGGTGTTGAAGGGCAGCTCAATAAGCAAGTGAATCTGTGGGGCAATGTTGGTCAGCAAGTGGGCAACAAAGGCTACAGTGATACGGCGGTCATGTTAGGCGTTAAATATAACTTCTAAGAGTAATACCTCCTCACAGACAACAGTGTTTCGGCACTGTTGTCTGTGCTCTATCGGGTTCTGTCGCATTAAGGCGTGGTCAGGTAGTATGCTGTTTTTTTGGTTCTGTCGCATTAACGAAGAGAAGACGAAAGAATGGTAGATGTCTATTTTTTAGGCAGCCAACAGATAAAATTGTTCCGCCGGTAACAACGCTGCACCACCGGGATGATCAAATTGTCCTTTGCGTATCATGTGCACTAACTCAATGCCGGCCAATATCGTTTGCGCGCGCCGAAATGAGCTGAATCCCAGCATTGGCCTTGTTCGTCGTTTGATATTGCGGTGGTCCTGTTCAATCAGGTTGTTCAGGTATTTACTCTGTATGACTGTGATGGTCTCATTTTCTGTTTTGTCTGCGTTGAGTGTGGATAGCACGGCTGTGTTGGCACCACTTTTATCGATGGTCACTACCTTGGGTTCGCCGTGATGACGAATGGCCTTGCGAAAGAAGCGTAATGCGGCAGCTGCGTCCCGTTTGGCGGTCAGCAAAAAGTCGATGGTTTGACCGGCATTATCCACCGCGCGGTACAGATATTTCCACTGACCTTTGACTTTGATGTAGGTTTCGTCCATGCGCCACCGATGTCCAACGGCACGCTTATGCCGGCGAAATGCCTTATCCAACAACGGTACCAGACGGATGACCCAGCGATGGAGCGTGGAATGGTCAACGACAATACCGCGCTCTGCCATCATTTCCTCCAGATTACGCAGGCTCAGGGCATAAGCCAGATACCAGCGAACACACTGGGCGATGATATCGACGGGATAATGCAGGCGTTTGAAGGCTTTTCGGATTAGAGGCATGGACAGGTAACATCATAAAAAAAACAGCATGTTACCTGACAAGCTCTTAATGCGACATAACCTTATTAAGTGCCACTAGAGTAACTCTTAATAAATATCAGCTTTTTTTGCATGTGTAAGAAGACTTTTTCAGATGTCTAAACAATAAAGTACCTCCCTTATTTGGACGGTACTTTAAATTATTTTAACTATCCATAAAGTCGGATCTTAGCATCAGACAATCAGACTAATATTTTTAGAGTATACCCTAGTGATAGCGGATGACTCTCCGTAAAAAATACTCTCATATACGTTGATTTATCATTTTTGATACCAGAGAATCACTTCATCTAGTCTCTACTGCATCTTCCTCAACGCTTCATTTAGGCGTCAATCTGCATGTAATGTAAGCCCGCATTAGCGGGCTAATTTACTTAGTTTGTGAAGTGTGGAATAACCGAACACCGACAGCTCGGGTTATCTCAACAAGACGGGATAAAGTCGGATTTCCATTCTCAGATAAAGATGTATAAAGATGCTGCCGTGATATACCAGATTGTTTGGAAAACTCACCCAATCCGCCTCGGGCTTCAATAACGCGGCGTAGCGCTGTCAAAAAGGCAGGAATACCGCCAGGTTCGTAAATTTCCTCAAATGCCGTCTGTAGATAAATCTCGGCGTAAGATGGGTTTTCTTTTAACTCGGCGATCATCGCGTCGTTATGGTCAACTACCTTCGCGGAAGATTTCTTATTATTGGTTGTGATCATATTTTACCTCGCTTGATAATCTCGCCAAAAGGTCACGGCCTTATCTAAATCTTTATCCTGTGTAGTCTTATCACCGCCGATGAGTAGGAGTATAATCTCTTTATTATCAACAGCATAATACACTCGATGGTTAGGAAGTTGGATCCCTTTTTTTCCCTTAGGTTAGAGGCAAAATAGGGTTATAGGGCCATGAGTTTCGTCAGCTCATGCAGCGCGACGTTGACGATTGGTTAAAATAACCCCCATTTTGATGCCCAATCCAAATTTCAGGCAGATCTTCCCTATGCCGCTTGCCGCAACCATCGCTCTGTTTTGAACTCCTGCCGACGTCGCGCCAATAACTCTTCTGCACGGATACCGGCTTCCGCACTGTTAAAAATCATCCGACTACCACACAACACGCACTGGTAAGGATCCACATTCGTAAATTGTTTCATCAGCGACGCAAAGCCCGGTTTCTGCGGTTTTTTCTTCATTTCAATCCCCAGGGCGGTGTAGACCTTAGGCAATAACTCACCCCGTTTGCGGTTGGCCAGAAAACCGTAATACCTCACCATCTTAAAATGACGTGACGGGATATGGCTGATATAGCGCCACAGCATCTCTTCCTGGCTGAGTCGTTGCGTACGGTGTTGCTGAGTCCGGTGGTCATAGTAATGATGAACAACGGCTCCGCCGGTGTAATGACGCAGTTTTGAGGCGGCAATCGGTGGCCGTTTCAGATAGCGACCGAGGTAATTGACGTTTTGCCGGGCGTGTCGGGTCTTTTTGGCAAAGTGGATTTTCCAGCGACGCTGAAACTGCGCCTCAAGAAACTGGCACCATTCCCGGTAATCCCGAATGTGTTGATAGCCGGCAGCAGATACATTGAGCGAGGCATAGCTTTCTCGCAACAAGGTGATGACGGCTTGACGCCAATAGCGCTCAACGATTTTCTTTTTGAAGTAAACCGGCCGCCAGACGCCGTGTTTGAGGCACAAACCTCCGCGCGTGACGGACAGATGAATGTGCGGATGCTGATTGAGCTGGCGGCCATAGGTATGCAGGGCTACAAACAAGCCTATTTCGATATCGAGTTTTTTAGCCCATTTCAGCAGGGTATTGGCAGCGCAGGCGAAGAGTTTGTTGAGTAGGGGCCAGTTGTTGGCAAAGGCGGGCCAGAGTTTATCGGGCATGGTGAAGGTGATGTGTTGCCATTCGCAGTCGGGCAGGATGTGCTGTTGCTCAGCAATCCATTGCTCGGTGGCTTTCATGCCACAGGCACTGCAGCCTTTGTTTTTACAACTTTGGCAGAAGTATTTGGTGTGAGAACAGTGGGCAGAAGCGCAACAATAGCGGCGAACGCCCATGGCGCCGGTCCCGCAGGCGAGCATTCGCTCGACGACCAGTTTGGTCCATTCGGGGACGACATTGCCGTGTTTAGCGAGTAACTGGCCCCAGCCATCATCAATCTGGAAGAGGAGTTTTGCCGGTCGAGGTATGTGCATACACGGGAGTATAGCGAGCTACGATGGCTGAAGAAAGTCACTCTCTAACAGAGTCTTAGCTCCCGCCGCAGGCGGGCTAATGTTCAAAACGATACCAGCCTGGTCGAACTCCGTCGTTGCCTATGAGGGCATGGGAAAGTATGGCACCATGATTATCTTGCCGTAATCTGCTGATACGACTATCAAAAGCCTTCTGCGTTAGCGGTTGCAGCACCAATAACTTCATGACTTGCAGATATGAAATAATAAAATGATCTTTCTTACGATTAAGGTCGGCACCTTCGGCCATAGCCCACAATATATAGTGCATGTGTTCATCACGATATGTGGCCATTTCATAGCATCTTCTCAGTGTTTCCTCAGCTGACATGACAGCTGCATCTAGAGAGGACATGAAGAGTTCTCGGGTAACGCTGTCGATAATACCTTCTGCCATATAACACTCATGAAGAAGTTTGCTGCACATTAAATGAACATAATAGGGGAAGCCATCACTAAGGGCGCAGATGCGATCTGCAATTACAGAGGGGATATCAATGCTAAAGTGACTAAAAGCGCTTTCTACGATGCATTGTCGTCCACTCCAGTGTAAACGATCCAGATCTATTTGTTCGATCTGTCGCTGACTGGAAAGGTGACCACCAATCAAGTCAGAAATAGACTGCCCAATTCCAGTAAAAATAATGTGTATAGGGACATCTCCATCGCTGAGTTGCTTGATAAGTAGACCGAATCTGGCTCTTTCTTCTTCATTGCGGATTAGATCGAACTCATCAATAACGATGACGGTGTTTTCAGAGTAATATTGGCTAATGTATTTGAGGCCAGCTACCGCCGTAGCCATATTCATAATCGTTTGAATTGAAGGAAGGTCTCTTTCATCCAACCTTGCCTCAGCTTTAATAGCAGACAGATTTATACCCAGAGTAGTTGAGGTTTTATACCGTTCGAAAGGCATATTCGTCAAACTCTGCGCACAAATAGCAGTGATTACGGACTCCAGCGTTGAATCAGGATCACAACTTACCATTAGAGGTTTTTTGTCTGAAGACTGCACCAGATTGGCAGCAGTATGAGCCAGCGATGTTTTACCGACACCCCGATCACCATAAATGAAAACATGCCTTCCTGGGGATTTCAGAGCCAGTTGGATTGTTTCCAACTGGCGTTCCCGCCCAAAAAGTTTTTCAGGGGTGCGAATTGGCACACTGAGTGTTAATACATCGTTGAGTTTAGTAGCGAATGTATTCAGATCACAGTTTGCTATGCTCATGCTTAGAACCTTTTCCCCATATAAACGATGGTAGAAAACACTAATATTTCAGTGTCGTAGCTGGTTATTATATAGCTGATAGGGGTTATGTGCCGGAACCGCCGAAATTTCCGGCACTACGAATTAGTCGATTTTTGAAGCATCTTTGGTATGTGTTGACGTGTACGTTTATGGTGCCGTGAATGAGAATTTATCCGTACCAGCTATGTGAGACGTTGCAATCAGCCATTTTCCGCTCCAAACGGCTATTTCTTTGCTGTCCGGTTGACGGCAGTCTTACGTACAGGCCGCCGCACGCCAAAATGATGCGTCACGGAAATTTCGGCGGTTCCGGCGAAGAACCCCATGTTCAAAAAATTGTAGTGGTCTAATCATTCCGGACACTTTGTTAGAGATATAATGAGCAACACTAACGAGGTGAGAATGCGAAAAAAATCATTTACTCATGAGTTTAAACAAGAGTGCATCAATCTGGTTCTTCAACATAAGTACCCGGTGACTCAGGCCGCTGAAACAATGAATATTGGCCTTTCAACCTTACAACGCTGGCTAAGGCAGTATCGCGGAGAGATCCGCGGAAATACACCGATAGCCAGTGCTATAACACCGGAACAACGGCGAATACAAGAACTTGAAAAGCAGGTACGGCAGTTGCAGAGCGACAATGACCTGTTAAAAAAGGCTTCGGCCTTCTTCGCCATGGAAATGAACAACGACAAAAAGTCGCGGTGAAACTGAAGAAGGTCGGTGCAAATATCCAACAGGTATGCCGCTGCTTATCGCTCACGCGCAGCGTATTTTATGCCCGTAGTCGTCGGCTAATGATCAAGCCCGATGTTCTGATGTTGCACGCGGCGGCTAAGCATGTTCACGCTGAAATGGATGCCACATATGGCAGCCGGCGCATGTGCATCGAGTTACGGGAACAAGGTTTTAACGTGGGCAGATACCGCGTTCGGCAGATAATGAAAAACTTATTACTGGTAGCTAAACGGCCCGGGCGTCATCGCTATCCACGCGGTGGAAAACCCGCTGTCGTGGCCGCTAATCTGTTGAACCGGCAGTTTAATCCAGAGACATTGAATACCTGGTGGTCAGGTGATATTACCTATCTGCGTACCGCTCAGGGCTGGTTATATCTGGCTATCGTGATGGACTTATGTTCAAGAAAAATAGTGAGTTGGGCCTTCTCAGATAAACCGGACAGCGACTTGACTGTCCGGGCCTTAAGGCTGGCGGTCAATAAACGACGACCCACAGGGTCTGTGGTGTTCCATAGCGATCAAGGGTCGCAATATACCAGCGCGCAGTTCCAATGCTGCCAGCAGGAGCTGGATGTTACAGGTAGCATGAGCCGAAAAGGTAACTGCCTGGATAATGCTGTTACGGAAAGGTTTTTCCGCAGCCTGAAAGCTGAGAGGGTTAACTATCGTCGTTATGAAACCCGAAGTCAGGGTATCGCTGATGTTATCGATTATATTGACAGTTTTTATAATCTGAAAAGGCGGCATTATCGGCTGGGAAATATATCGCCGGATGAATATGAACGCCGACTACAGCAATGTGCCTAAATCCGTGTCCGGTTTTAGTTGACCGTTACAACCGTCATTCTCAGTGTAATTACGACCTCATCATTGTGCTGGGGTTCATCGTTAATCTGGTGATTCTCGGCGTTATAACCACGCAAATAGCGACCATACATTTCGAGGTTTTTCAGTTCACTATCTAACTCTCCAAGAGTTACGGAGATCTGAATCGGACGGGTGGTATCTAGAAGGTGAAAGTCGGCGTCGCTGAAAGCATAAGTCCGTCTTGCACCGAGTACCAGGTCAATTGCATCAAGAAAAGTCGATTTTCCAGCATCCCCAGGACCAATAAGACAGTTAAGGCCCGGTTGAGGAAACCATTCTGCCTGTTTGACTGACCGGAAATTTAAGATTTGTAGATGTCTGACTATTGCCACTGAGGAGTTCCTTACCAACGGCTCAAAAGAATCCCGGAGAGTCTTGGAAATGCTCTGAGGAAAATTTTGTTAATGTTTACGACTATATCTGATGATGTGATATGTATGTCAACCAGTTAAGAAGCTGTGAAGCAATAAAGTGTAGTTGGTTTGAGAGAAAAATTTTGGGTTTCAGGTCCGCTTATCCACATTGCGAATTCAAAGCTACCTCCGTGTTTGATGTTTTTTGCTATTGAAAATGACCGCTTAACGGCATTTACTGTTCCGTTGCTCCTCAATTATGCTTGGGTTATGCGCTGAGCGGGCATACAGGCAGTTTGGAATGACCCTCAGTAGTCGTTCCGGAGAAAATAGGGCTTTGTCGCATTAGTGACATGAAGTTGGCCAAAGTTGCGTTGTCGGTTATTTAGGCAGCCAGCAAATAGAATTGTTCCGCGAGTGACAATCCCTCACTTTGCGGATGTTGATATTGCCCTTTTCGTATCATGTTGCTCAGTTCGATGCCGGCCAGGATCGTTTTTGCCCGCCGAAACGATTTGAATCCCAGCATCGGTCGACTCCGACGTTTGATATTTCGGTGATCTTGCTCAATCAGGTTGTTCAGGTACTTACTTTGCCTGACGGTAATCGCTTCCTCATCGGGTTTGTCCGCGTTGAGCGTGGCCAAAGCTGCGGTGTTAGCCCCACTTTTATCGATAGTGACAACCTCGGGTTCGCCGTGATGGCGAATAGCCTTGCGAAAGAAGCGTAATGCGGCTGCAGAGTCCCGTTTGGCGGTCAGCAAAAAGTCGATGGTGTGACCTGCTGTATCGACCGCCCGATACAGATACTTCCACTGGCCTTTGATTTTGATGTAGGTTTCATCCATGCGCCACCGCCGACCTACTGTGCGCTTGTGTCGGCGAAAAACCTTATCTAACAACGGTACCAAGCGGATAACCCAACGATGCAGAGTGGAGTGGTCAACAAGAATACCGCGCTCTGCCATCATCTCTTCGAGGTTACGCAGTCTCAGGGCATAAGCGAGATACCAGCGAACACACTGAGCGATAACATCAGTGGGGTAATGCAGACGACGGAAGGCTTTTCGAATGAGAGATATGGGCAGGCAACATCGTAAAAAAAAACAGCATTTTACCTGACGACGCCTTAATGCGACAGAACCGCATTTTTAGTGACGGCGGGGAACAAATGCCCCCGCAACTTCAGAGGGCATGGGCATTAAAGAGAGTTACTGAGCATCTTTACCGTAATTCGGTGAACGCGGGCCATACAGAATGCCGTTAGGCGTTCCAGCCGTCAGCATTCGTGTACTGGTAACACCGGCAATATCATGGCTACGATCGGTGAGGGTATTGCTTATCTGTGTTACCGCCGCTTGCACCAGCATGCCGATGACACCAGCAGACGAGTTATCACCTTCATTGCTGGATGCAGTAGCACTGCCGCTCCACAATAATTTTCCGTTTCTCAAATCCACCAATTTGGCATTCGCGGTGACACGAGTATCGCTGGTGATGACCTGATAAGAGGTGCCATATTGCACCACGGTAATGTAAAGCACCGCATCTGCACCAAAGATTTTATGCAGTTTGGCTGGGCTGGCGGCACTGATGTCGCCCGCATTCGTCATGCCATTTTGCTTAAATGTCTCTTCCACGACGGCGACCGGCAACACGTAATAGCCTGCCTCAGAGAGTGGATAAGTGACCTGAGACAACATGCCATGGCTGGCAGAAACTTCTGGCGATTGGTTCTGTGGCAGCAGTACTAAAATACTCTTTGGTTTACTTTGCTTAAATGCAGAATAGTCCTGCTGTACCGGCTTGGCACAGCCGGTCAGTAACAGCGTTATCATGACAGCGCATATTGCGAAAATAGATTTCATTTAAATGCCCCTTTATCCTTGCTCATCAAGAAGTCCATAAACGGAGCAGACTCAGGGAATGCCGTTTTCTCGGTATTGAATTCAGCCATTGCTAAATCGGTATGCCCGGTATTGCCATACAGCATGCCCAAATGAGCATGTAAGCCCGGAGGGACGGGCATATTTTTCGCGCGTGACTTTTCAATATTTTCTTTTAAAGCTGCAATTTGCTGCTCAGGGCTGGCATCCGATTTATAGTAATCATAAATCGTTGTTTGGTAGTTATCCCAGTTATAAATAGGTTTCGGTGCTGTGGCACAACCCGCCAATACAGCTGCAGCTAGCAGCAAAGAGAGATTTTTCACTAATTTCATGTTGCAGTATCCATACCCGTGATTAAAAATTATTTTGCTATTAATGTTTATTTCGCTGGTTGCCATGCACCCGATTCGATGCCAGTAACCAGATTGTTGACCGCTTCACGGATAGCCAAGTCCAGTACTTTGCCATTCAAGGTTGAGTCGTAACTTGCTGTTCCGCCAAAACCGATCACTTCGCGGTTGGAGAGTTCATACTCGCCAGCACCTTGTGAAGAGAACACCACTTCAGAGGTTTTCACATTGACGATATTCAGATTCACTTTGGCATAGGCAATCTGAGATTTACCCCGACCCAAAATGCCAAATAGCTGACGATCGCCAGTCTCTTTGCGACCGAATTCGGTCACATCGCCGGTCACGACATAAGTCGCACCTTTCAATTGCTGACTTTGCCCTGAAATAGCTGCTTCTGTTTTCAGCTCTTCCATATTGGTGCGCTCTAATACGTTAAAGCGGTCCGTTTGCTGTAAGTGCGTCAGCAGAATAGTTTTTGACTGGCTCCCCAAGCGATCAACGCCATCGGAGAATATTCCGCTCATATAGCTTGAACGGTTGTCGAATTTACCCACAGAAATAGGGCTGCGAGGGCCGTTATATTGCGTGCCGTAAGAGGCGACTTTCGCCACTTCTAACGAGCGTGAGGACTCAGAGGCACATCCACTTAATAAGAATGCGGTTATTAACGTGGACGTTAATAATATTTTTTTCATCATAAAAGTACTATTCTCGATAAAAGATTGAGCAATTATATCGGGTACTCTTAGCAGACCGGTTATGGAGCGCTTAGGCTGCCAAAAGACTCAGAAGGTTAAACAGGTTAACTATCGGGTTTCTTTTTTATTAAAAATATCTATTAAATCAATATTATAATGGTTTTATCATTGTTATGCAAAGCCCATCTCCTACGTCAATGTGAGTTTATTGCACCATTACGATCAATCTATACTTTGTATCTGTCTATAAAAAAACTCACCAAAATCATTTGCTAGGGGCTTATCCTGACCCATGCTCAGGTTGGCAGATCCACCGCAATGCTGACACCACCGCTGGTACTGGTCTGCTTCGCATCATAGTTATCTCTGTCCTGCTGGCTTTGCCGCTGCACCGGGTGTGATTCGGTTGCAGCAGTGGGAAGTAGAAATTTCCAGAACTTGCTTCGCGATAAGACTTCGACATGGTGAAACTATTGCACAACCTTCAGGAGGTTATTCTCCACGATAGTTATAATGTTCAGGAACTTGGTAGCCTTTAGGGAAAGAAAACTCTTTTGTCTCTCTGATAAAAAAGTCAATATCTTCAACTGATTGATAAAAAATGCCATAAATAGACATCATAAAAACTCTAATATCTAAGAGGGCCGCTCTCATAGCTAATTCATCCCTATTACTCTCTGCACTGACAAACAAATCAATAGCTTGATTTAGCCGTATGAAATTTTTTCGAGCCGACATTTAATATCATCATCTTCGCTAAGATATAATTCTTCTCCCTCAGGTTTTGTGATTTTTTTTCAAAAATCATTTTCAAAAAAATGTTCTTAAAGTAATCAATGGAGTTCATATCAATCATTTTGGTAGTTTTCTCCCTTCTGCAACTGCTTTGTTGGTTTTATCTTGATTTATTGTTCCATCTAAATTAAGCGCAGCCTTTATATTTCTATTACTATCAATCACTTATATATGGTTTTGTGTAATCCATCAAGATAATATTTATCGCCTTTAGAAATGTATGTACCAACATCACCTTTGGCTTGATACACACTTTGCCCCTGGAACATCTGATTGGTTTTACGTGAGTTATCCTGTATCTGGTTTCCAAACCCGGTTGCTTTAGGAATTCATTCATATTTCCCACTGCACCTTTATTCGGCTGATATTTACCAGCACCACCAGTAACAGCAACCATTGCTACACCAACCAATATTTCCGCTTTCTAAACCATAAATTGTCTGGAGCTGTTGAGCAAACTCCGTGCTATTGACTATTCCTGACTCATCCATCTGTTGAAGCAGCAAAACCGATAAGTCATTTTTCATGCCCCATGGGATACCATCAACTTCAGAGTAATATATGGAAAACTTACCACGGTGTATTTCAGGGTAAAAGGATCGTTGAAAACTGCATTAGTGCCCATGCAGCCAGATTAATTACTAACTGCATCATTGCTTACAACAGCATGATACTAAATTCAGTGTATGAAAGAATGGTTTCCAGTAGCGTATCTCAGGAGATTATTGATGAATTTACTCGGATATCGCCAATAGCCTAGAGCCTAGAGCCATATGCTGTTTACTGGCCGCTATAACTTCAAAAAAAGTAGCGGGGAACTTGATGTAAATGCCATGTCGTTAATACTGGAAGCGCATGTAAAACAACATTTTTGGAACGATAAGTGATCTGGTACTCATCATTTTCGAGGGTTCTTCCACTGGACCCCCTATAGCTATGAACACTAGGATCATAGCCATCACTGACAGGCATATACCGCTGCGCCCGGTGTGATTCGGTTACAGCAGCGGGAAGTGGAAATTTTCAGGGCTTAATTGTATATAAAGATCCCAGCACCAAGGTCGGGATCTTTTATTTTTTAGTCTGGGTCACTGTAGTATTCAGGAAGTTTGTATCCTTCTGGTATTTCTGGCCATGTATCCAACCGAAGAATAATTTCTGTATCCTCTACGATAGCATCAAAAAAACCAGATAGGCTCATCGCATAGGTTCTTAGTCTCAGCAAAGCAGACTGCATTGCAAGCTCATCATCTTTACTTTTAGCCAAAGCCAGTAACTTTCCTTGCGTTTGTAACAGATCTAAATACTTTTCAAACTTCTTATCTAATACCGTATTGTATTCAATGAATAAATCGTCTTTATCTATAGGTGAAGACGATTTATTCTCTAATATAGAAATAAAATCTTCCTTCATACTGTCAAAGAGAGAATTGCTTATCATTTCGGTAATCTCCGCCCTTCTTTAATCGCAGCTTGTGTTTTGGCGTCATTATAAGAACCATCAAGATTCAGTACCGCCTTAACTTTTCCTTTGCTATCAAAAACCTCAAGATGGTTTTTATGCGCCCCATCAAGGTAATATTTATCACCTTTGGCAATATATTCGCCAACAGAATCTTTGGCTTGATAGACGCTCTGCCCTTGATAAATTTGGCTGGTTTTCTGTGAGCTATCTTTTGTCAAACTACCAAAACCAGCCTGCTTAAAGAACTCGCCCATATTTCCAACTGCGCCAGCATTAGGAACATATGGCACTTTCTTATTCGGCAAGAGAATACCCGCCAGCATTCCGCCTGTTGCTTCAAGAGCAAGCTGGTTACCTTGAGCCGCTTCTTTCACCTGTCCTGCAACCGCTGACCAGGTTTCACTCTTCATCAGGGCTTTCAGCGTATCTGCCGCAGCCTGATTTTTATCCGCCAGATCGTTCAATGCCTGAGTGCAGTAACTGTCTCCCATGGCACATGAGGTGAGCGCCATCGCCGCATCAGCGCCGTAATCTGCCCCGCCTAATATCGCATCACCTGTGTCAGCTGTCGCATTAATTATACTGTTAACGATAGCGGAGAGTGCGCCTTCACCCAGTTTGTCTCTTACCTGATCTTTCAGGTTGCTCGTAACCTGCTTAACAGACTCGCGGGCTTGATCTCCACTCAGGGAGTTATTCTCCACTACCGTTTTACCGGTCTGTGCCCCTGCTACTGTATCCGCTGTACTGTCACCAATCAATCCACCCGCCAATCCTGCCGCCAGTGTTGCCAGTGCCGAGACCGTTTGTTTTTCCGTTTCGCTCAGTTCGCTAACCGGCTTACCATAGGCATTCATTGCAATCATGCCTATCAGTTCGCCTGTCACCGCGCCACCCGCACCAACCAGCGCATTATTACCCTGTGCCGCTGCCAGTGCGGCATTAACCGCCGCATGTGCCAGTGTGCGCGATACCGGATCATCAGGCAGGGTATCGGCGATAAGTTTAGTGATATACGGTGCAGCACCATTCGCCAGTGCCGCCGCCATATTGCCACCTGACAACCCTTGTACTGCCGCCGTCGCTGCCTGCATGGCACGTTGCACTGCGCCGCCGGTTCCTAAACCTGACTCGTTAAACGCCTGATTGTAAGCCGTCTGGTAAATCTGCTGGTTGATGTCCTCAGCAGTGGGGACTTGGCCTGGGTTGGCCTTCGCCCACTGTTTTTCTGCCGCAGCAATATCTTCAGGCTTCACGTCCTTCATTTTCTCATTCGCCGCGTTGGTCGCAATAATCTTGCCTTGCGTCCGCGCAATATCCATTGCCTGCCCCCCTATCTCGCCAATCAGTTGGGCTTCGCGCAGGCGGTTCTGCTCTTTCTCTTTATCAAAGATAGGAGCAATGCTGCCATTGGCATTGGCATTGTCGGTGTCGCGGCTCAGGTCATCGACATTCTGCTGTTGTTTATCGGTGTCACGAATAGTGATGCTGCCCTCACTGACCGCTGCCTGCGTGGTGCCCTCGGCATGACCGTCATTACCCAGACCCGACAGCACCACACTGCCCAGATTGCTCAGCAGGTCAGACCCCACCGGGCCACCGGTGCTCAGGCTACCGCCCTGATGTTCAGCCTTGAAATCGGCTTTATTTTCAATATTGCTAAAGCCCAGTGTGCCGGTATCCAGACTGTTTTTGCTCTTGTCTGCGGTGCTGGCAATCACTGCGCCATCGAGCTGAGTGTGTTCACCCACGGTGATATCAAAGCCGCCAGAGCCTGCAAAAATACCGGTCTGCTCCTGTACCGAGTCATAATTGCTGTGCAGCTTATCTTTACTGATGCTCAGGTTGGCAGAGCCACCGCCGCCGACCACCGCCATGCTGACACCGCCGCTGGTACTGGTCTGCTTCGCATCATAGTTATCGCTGTCTTGCTGGCTTTGCAGTAACAGGTCACGGCCGACATCCACTTTGACAGTTTCACCGCTGGCTTGCGCGCCTATCAGCGAAGTGTCACGCCCGCTGCTGAGCGACAGTTTGCCGCCTGTGTCAATCTGCGTTTCAGTCCAGAAGGTGCCGTCGCCGCGCTCATTGCCCTGACCCTTGTTGGCATTGGCAAAGATGCTCAGGCCACCGCCAGCGCTACCGAACCCCAGACTGACCCCCACACTGCCACCGCTGCTGCTGTTGCTGCCGTCGGTTTTCTGCGTGTTGGCGGCACCGAGCAACAGCACATCACGCGCCGCATCCAGGGTGGTGTCGCCGCCGGCTTTGAGCTGGCTGCCTTGCACCACAATATCGCCGCTGTTCGCCGGGTTCCCCTCACCGGTGGCCGTCACGCTCAGGTTGTTGCCCGCCGTCAGGGTCGAGCCTGTCACACTGGTCTGTTCCTGATGTTGCTGCGAGGCCGATTTTTGTGAGCCTAATGAGGCGCTGATGCCGAACATGCTGGCAGTATCGCCCCCTTGCGCCTGCACCAACTGACCTGCTTGCACCGCCTGCGCACCACTGAGTGCCGCTTTAACCCCTTGCAGCGCAGACAGTCGGCCATTGCTCTCTTCGCGGGCATCTTTGGCGGTGGTGACCGCGGTATTGAGGGCGCTGCCAACCGCGCCAGACAGTGCCAGTGTCAGGCCGCTACTTTTTTGCTCAACGGTATGGGTCTGGCTGCTTTGATTCTCCGCCGCCAAAATAGCGACGTTTTTACCGGTCAGACTGATGTCTTTACCGGCTAACACCTCGGAGCCTTGCACCGTCAGATCTTCACCGGCGGTCATGCTGACATTGCCCAGCACACTGCCCACCGTGCTGCCCACGTTGGAGATAGATTTGCCAGTGTCGGTGGTTTTTTGGCTGTTGCTGCCCACCGTGACACCAATCCCGCCAGTACTCATCAGGCCCGATTTTTTCTGCTCATACAGATGAGACTCACTCTCGATCTGTTGCGCCGTGCCGACGGTAATGTTCTCTTTCGCCCGCAGATTAATGTCGTTATCGGCCACCACATGACTGCCGATGACCGCGATATTGTTGCCGCTGACATCAATGCTGCCTACCGATAGCATGGAGCCGGCCGCCAGTGTCTGGCTAATACTGTCTTCGGTACGCGTGGTGGTGCTGGAGGCCAGCCCTTTTTTGGTGCCGGTATGAGTGCGCTGCGCATCATGCTGTTCAGTCTGGGTGGTGAGGGTGACATCGCCGCCCGCCGCCAGCTTCAGTGCGCCATGGGTTTGTACCGCACTGGCACTGATATTGATGTCTTTTGACGTCTGCAAATTGATATCGCCGGTGGCGTTCAACTGGCTGCCGCGCAGGGTTTCATCGTAGAGATCCACTGAACTGGTATGGCGCTTGCTCGACGATTCGCCAGTGACGTGCAGACTGTCGGTGGCTGCACTGAGGTTAATATTCTGCGCCTGCACATCCACCGTGCTGGCGTTAATGTTAGCCCCCACCGCAGTCAGATTGTCTACTTTAGCGGTTAGCGCACCGCCGACATTGACCTCGCTGCCCAGATGGCGAATATGCTCACTGGTCGAACTGCCATAACCATAATTCGCACTTATCTGGTCGCTGCTTTGTACTGTATTCAACAGCCAGTCGCCGCCGGTATTCACCTGCAAATCCTGACCGACATTGAGGCCGGCACCTTGCAGGATAAAATCACGCTCAGTATTGATAACCGCGTTATTGCTGACATTGATACTCGCCAGCGGCCCCAGTACGGTTTGGCTGCGTTGAACCGCACCATTATCACTGCTGAGTTGCTCACTGCCGGTGCGCAGGATCACATCGCGACCGCTATCGAGTTGCAGGTTGGTGGCATTTAACCGCGCGCTGGTCAGGTCAATATCGCTGTTCAGTGTACTGAGCAGCATATTGCCACCGGCCTGAAGTAAGCCGCCGCGGTTATTGAGCGTGATGCCTTGTGCCATGCTAATGCTCAGGTTATTGCCGGCTTTCATCGCGCCCTGATTAGTGAACCCCTGAACCTCGGTTAAGCTGATATTCTCGGCGGCAATTAATGCGCCGTTGGCCTGTAAATCGCCCGGCTTGACCCCCGCCAGATAGACCACCGGCACCAGCACGGTTTGCCCGGCGACTTCGCGGCTTTCCATCAGCACAATGTTACGGGTCAATGCCGCCATCTGCTCGGCACTGAGGTGGGTGCCAAGGGCAAGATTGAACGTCTTGCTGTACTCGAGTCCCGCCGCAAAGAGTTGCTCGAACTGCTCTTGGGCGCTGCGGTAATCACTGGCGACCGCCTGACCGGTCAGTGCCAGCACCTGATCGCGCACCAGACGCTGTTCATAGGCATTATCTCCCAGCCGTTTGAATATCACATCTGGGTTACTGTTCAACTGCTGGAGCACGTAGTCTGATCCGCGCCAGTTATTCAGATTGGCAAACGCCGGGTTAGTTTCAATCAGATAACCGCCGCTGACGGTGTAGTCGGTATTGAACTTATACAGTCCACCGTTGGGCTGTGTCAGCGAGATACCGTTAAACTCGATGGCGATATCTTTTCCGCTATTGTCGCTACCTTTAGGGGGCGCAATGGCACCAGGGTTGGCACCGTTATTGATCGTGGTGCCACTGCCGCTGAGGGTTTGTGCGGTAATACTGGAGGCATATTGGTTAGTCGCGCGCTCACTAACCTCAGGGCCCCAAGAGGTGCCCCATAAATCGCCTTTGTAGGTCCGATAACGCCACTCACCCGTGGATGTTGTTTGTTCAATCAGGCGTTGTGCATTCCCCCAACCATCCTGGTTCAGGGTGACACCCGAAAGATCACTCTCTCCCTGCGCACTGATTTTACTCCAGAAGTTCTCCAGCGTACCCACTTGTGGGGTCAGGTTCCCACCGGCCAGCAGTTGCGCCTCTGGGCTAATGTTATCGATGCTGTTATAGGCGATAGTCGATGTATAATCGGTGCCAATATAGTCGCTATTCATCGAGCCGCCATGAGGCGGTTCAGCATAGCGTCCCCCCGGAATATCAGGGTTTTCTTCTGTCCAGACCGCGGACCCATTCACGGTGTCGGCCACAACAAAGTTGCTATTGGCGGTGAGAATATGACGGCGATTGGTCAGTGTCGTGGCGTAAATCAACATATCTTTGCCGGATTCAATCAAACCCGAAATATTGAGCACCTGAGCCGCCGCCAGATAATTGCCGCTATTGTCCAACGCACCGGCAAAGATAACCTTGCCCATGCCTAAAAGGGTGGTGGTTGGGGCGGAATCAGTGTGGGTGACGGTATCACTGTTTTCAATTACCGGTGCCAACAAGGCTAAGGTGCCGTTTTCATCGGTGGCACCGATCAGGGCACCAGGGCCGGAGTTGGTAATACGCTCCCGTGCTTTAAGCGTGGCTTCGGCACTGATCAGGGTGCCGGTGTTGAACAGGGTATTGGAGTCGGTATCGAGTCGCCCGCGGGTTAATATCTCACCACGGTTAATCAATGCGCCCGCTGCGCTGAGGCTGGCTTGCGTCGCAATAATATGGCCGCTATTAAGCAAGCTGCTTGAATCGGTGCTGAGTTTGCCACCCGCTAATAATTGCCCGTCATTGGTTAACGCGCCGCGGGTGGTTAAGGTTAAATCATGTCCGGCCTGCAGTGTCGAGTCGGCCAGATTGCTGAAATCACGCTGTAAATCAAGGGTCAGATCCTGACTGGCAACTATCTTGCCTGCGTTATTGTCAAGCTGGCCCAGATTCAATGCGATGTTATTCGCCGCCAGTGTGCCACTCTGGTTATTGAGGGTTTGCCCGGCATTCGCCCCCGCATTAATGGTCAGCGTTCCAAGGGCGAGAATATTGGCGCGCTGCGTACTGATATCGCCACTGTTGGCGGTGATGTCTATCTCTCGGGCTTGGGTATGGCTGTCGGTCAAATCAACCCGGCTACCGGTTAGCGTCATCGCACCGGCGGCGAGGGTCTGCCCTTGCGCGATCAGGTCCTGACGGGTGGTTACCCTCAAGTCACCGCTCTCCATCAGGCGGCCATCACTGTGTACGCCCGCCGCTAACAGGCTGCCCCCGTTGCTATTCAGGCGCTGTGCATTGACCGCCACATTGCCTTTAGAGAGAATTGTGCCGCCCCGGTTATCGACATCACCCGGCAGATTCAGGTTGAAGTCCGTAGTACCGGTTTGCGCTATCACCCCGCCAACATTGGAGAGCGATTGGGCGTTCAGCGTGACCCTCTCCGCAATCAGTCTGGCGCTGTCGGTACGTAACAGCGCGGCGGTCGACGCAGACAGGTTGCCACTGGCTAACAGTTCAGCGCCGGTGAGATCGATAGCGCCACCTTGTGCGGTGAGTGTCAGGTCACGGCTCTGGGTTTGGCTGCCACTCAGATCGATACTGTGCGCGTTAAGCACTTGCGCCGTCCCGCTAATATTTTTGCCTTGGGCGGTTAACATCCCGCTGGCATCAACGCGCAAGGTGCCACTGGTGATCGCGCTGTTGTCGGACTTGACACCGGCACCCAGTACCGAGTTGCGGCTACTATTGACTTCTGCCGCGCGCAGCGAGGTATCACCCGCCGCCGCGACAGTGCCGGTGTTATTCAACTTGCCTGCGGTGGTGAGCTGGGTATTGCCCTGCGCATAGAGCACACCTGCGTTCGCTATACCGGCGGCGGTATTCACCGCCAAATGTTGAGCACTGTTGATCTGACCGCTGTTGACCAGCATGCCATCCGCCGTGATAGTGATATCACCGGCTGACGCCCCTATCTCACCGGCATTGCGCACCCCGACACCGGTTTCAGTCCCGATCAGGCGAATTTTACCGGCGTACATGCCACCCAAATTGGCGACATCCACCGCCACGGTAGGGCGGGCGCTGCCATCGTCGGCTTTGGTGGTAATATTTTGGTGCGCGGCGTCAACCTGATTGCGTCCGGCGGTGACTTTTAGATCATTGGCCCAGAGACCGGCATTGACTTTAACCGAACGGGCAATCAGGTCGGTATGGTCCTGACGGCTGCTGTCCAGACCTTTGCCCTGAATAACAATCTCACCCCGATCCACATTGTAGCCAGTGAGTTGGCCGTTATTGAGCTGTGCCTGACCGGTGGTTAAGGTCGCACGGTTGGCGTT